>JAOTUT010000283.1 GCA_029863735.1 Ignavibacteria bacterium | reverse complement strand
CTTCCCGTACTGTGAGAAAAGTATAAATCACACCGGAGACCGGTATTAGTTTTCCAATGAGTGCAAAGTGCCACGGAACAACGTTATCAGGTATCATCAGGTTTTCATAGAATGATTGCGGCTGGAAGTAGAAAAAGAAAAGTCCATAAATATGTGTCAGCACAAAGGGGATATAGTTAAGATAGTATATGGGCTTAAAAATCTTCTCATTCCTTGTTAATATTAAAACATAAATAAAAATATTCGGACCATACAGATATGGGAAGGTACTGTTTATTGCCATTAACTGCGGAACTTTCAAGATATCACCGGTTGCAAATAAAATACTTACCACAAGATCGATCGCGAATAAAAGCATTGTAATAGCAAGCACCCTGTTTGCAATATGGTTTTCTTTTTTGCGGAATAATACTACTGAAAGCTGTACTGCCTGCGCAGCACCGATGATGAAGATGTAAATTATTATTTGTTTAAACTGAAGCACAAAGCACCATTCGAATTCATAATTTCAATATAATATTTTAGTTCTTTAGTGCGACCTTAATTTTTTTTAGTAAAAACCGCAACCGGGTAATAAGTATAAATTTCTTTCTTTACCAGCCTGCTAATTCCATAGGGAGTGTACTGGTCGTAGTAAATAATTTCTATCGGCTCACCGGATTGGGGCTGAAGCAGGGGATAGTTAATAGCGCTTTTTCTGCTCATCTTAATGCTATGTGTCGCTCTGTTTTTTGATAGAGTCAACTGTAACAAAGGGAATTGTTAGTTGTAATTCACCTTTTTCCAATGCCTTTTCATTCAACTTATTTTCTATTTGGTCAAACACTTCTTCCAGGTCATCATCATTTAAAATATTCTTCCAACCGCCAAGGAACCAGTATTTTATTAGTGAATGATTGAACATTGTGGTTCCGTTTAAGAAATTTATCGAGAAGCTATCCGGGTGAATGCCGGAAATTTTGAATCCGGAATTTATAAGCAAAGTTTTAACTTCCTCTACCGGTTTTCTTTTTGAGTGGATTTGGTCCTTCATTTTCTGAATCTCATTGTGCAGTTCTTTTGCTTTTAATACTTCTTCGAGCACATTGTAAAACTCGATCATTGTCTCTTCTAAGTTCATCGTAAAAACAAACTGAGCACCGGGTTTGCTTACACGCCAGCATTCGGCTAAAGATTTTTGCATATCTTCAACATTATTAATTCCGTTGTTTGAAATGATCAAATCGAAGTAATTATTTTCAAATGGCATTTGTTCTGCAACACCTTCAATTACCTGTGCATTCTTAATATCATATTTTTTAATTTTCTGTTCGCAGCATTCAATTGCCTCTTTCCACGGATCAATACCAATTACTTTTGAAGAAACGCCAAGTCTCTGGGCAACTTCAATCAGAGGAAATCCCAGCCCGCAGCCGACATCAAGTGCAATTATTCCTTTTTTCAGTTTAATCGCTTCCAGTAACTTCATCCCAAAAGGAGCAGCCCAAAGGGGCAATTCATCAATAACTGAGATAAGTTCTTTGTCAGCGGGACTAAAGGTATGATGCAGGTAATCTTTCAAATCTTAAAGTGTATCGGTTTAAAATATTATTAATGATTAAATATAAACTAAACGAAAAAGGGGAAAGCATCAATCCTCCCACATCCAGCTTCGCAGGAGTTCTGCTGACAAATTAAAAATTGGCAAGGATTAAGCTAAGCTGCAAAATAAGAGTAATATTACTGGCCGCAAGTAGCCTCTTTTTTACCTGTAAGTGCTGCATAAATCATTGCAGCGGCACATCCAACGCCGCTATCTACTTTTATTGCGCCAGTGGGACAGTTAAGCTGGCAGGCACCGCACTCCATACAATTGCCCGGATTTACAAGATTTACAACTCCATTTGTCCGCTCAAAAACCGCGTGCGGGCAAACATCAGAACAGAACCTGCAATTATTGCATAACTCCCGGTTATATTGTAAAGTGTTGTTTTTGTAAAAATCAATCATCTTCAAGTCCCCAGCAGATTAATTAAAATAAACGTTACAGAGAGCACAATTCCTCCCCCGAGCATCCATGCCATTTTAGGAATGTATGCAAATATCTCCCGCTTAACCCCGCTTCTGGATGTGAAAGTGGTTGCACCCGTAAAGTTCAAACTCAGGTATGCAGTAACCGGTGTAAGTATTAAAATATAAGATAAAGCCCAGCCCCCTCTCTGCCACAAAACTATACCGTGTTTACCAAAAAATTCTATAATTGCAAAGGGCAGTGCAATCAATGCACCTAATATAAAACCCTTTGTACTGAAGTGAGGTGTAGGGATCCAGGGAAGCAGTATAGGAAACAAAACAACACCGGCAAGGAATGCTGCTGCAATAGCCAGCACCGGCAGCAGCCCGCCAATAAAATATAACGGGACAGCCAATATGATTATAAGTATAGTAGCCTGAGTAAGTTCTGTTGGTACCAAAATTAATCGATCGCCCAGGTTGAATTTCACCCTCCGCATTTCAGGTGTGGCTTTATGCGTCTTGAGGTATTCGGGTAAATCATTTGCCCTTACAGGTCCATACTCAACATTAAATCCCGAAAGCTTTTTCACTTGTTGTGCGGCAACACCGGGTCCGCTAAGTTGGGGTAAGATGAGCCTCCTTCTTTCGGTTACATCTCTTAACCCGGTTAGTTTAATTTGCCTAACTAATTCATTGGTTCCAAATGTTCCTTTACCGGCTGCGCACCAAACATTAATACCTTTTGTGTCAAGAACGAGGATATAACAATCTGTTCCCCCCAGTGCTGTTCGCAATGCATCGAAGCTGAGAGTGTAATTTGCTGAAACAAAAATTTGTGATTTTGAATTTGGATTGCCAAGTGAGTAAAGTCCCGGCTTAATCCGGTTTTTGCCCCGGTTTATTCCGAGTCGCTTTAAAAAGTGATCCCACCTGTTTGCAAAAGTTAGCAGGCTGTTTGTCTGCCTTATAATTTTTTCTCTGTTATAATCAACATTATTATTCATCGGTTTTCTTTACACTCCGATTTTAATAATTTTTAACTTTACCTGTTAAATATCGTAATAATAATAATATATGTCACCTTATAAATAAATTTCTTTCTTAATTAGAAATATAACTCCTCAACGTCCGCCAACTCTTCTTTCGTAGATTCCGGGTCTTCGCCCGGAATGACAGGCGTGTAGATTCCGGACCGAGTCCGGAATGACAGTGAGGGACAAATATTCTTTTCCAGAAAATTTGCTATTAAGGCAGATAATCTTCTCTGGCTGGAGAAAAAACTTCAATCACTAAAGAATCTTCATGCGCCTCAACACCGTGTTCAACATTACCCGGAATATTCCAGCTGTCACCCGGTTCAGCGCTATGCCTTTCACCGTCAATAATAAAAGTCATATACCCGGAGATCACGTAGCCAGTTTGTTCGTGTGGATGGTTGTGATTTGGGATTATACATCCTTTTTCAAGTCTGAATTCGCCAAGTGATGTTTTGTCACCGTAAGTCAATGTTTTGTAAGTGACTCCATCAAATGCTTTTCTGTATTT
>JAOTUT010000282.1 GCA_029863735.1 Ignavibacteria bacterium | reverse complement strand
ATTATGATTATTCATCTTCCTCATGTAGATTTTCATTGGGAGGAAGGGATCAGACAATCGTTTTTCCATGTTGTATCACTTACAACAACAACTGGGTACGTTACATCTGATTTTGAGAATTGGGCTCCGTTTTCAAGGATGATCTTTTTTGCACTCCTTTTTGTTGGAGGTTGTGCCGGATCTACTGGCGGCGGTATTAAATTCGTCAGGCATATTCTTTTATTCAAAAACGGTTGGACTGAGTTAAAAAGATTAATTCATCCAAGGGCAGTTATTCCTGTCAAGTTTAACGGTAAAGCAGTTAGTTCTGATATTATATCGAACGTGCAGGCATTTTTTATATTTTATATTTTGCTTTTTGTATTCGGATCGATGATATTGGCACTGCTTGGAGTTGATTTTGTCAGTGCCGCAGGTGCAACTGCCACTTGCATCGGCAACATTGGACCGGGAATTGGAACTGTGGGACCGGTTAACAACTTTGCTCATTTGCCAGATGTTGTAAAATGGATTTTAAGCCTCTTTATGGTTGTAGGAAGATTGGAATTATTTACCGTAATAATCATTTTTTCACCTGCCTTCTGGAAATCTTAATCGAATTTTAATCTTTTATCAGGAACAACATTTGCCGCAGAATCTCAGGCCAAATTATGTTATATTTGCTTAAAACTTGAAGAAATTACAGTGACTGGTAAAGAACTACTAAAAAAATATAAAGAGCCGAAGAACTTTTTTAACAGAGATTTAAGCTGGGTAGAATTCAACCGCAGGGTAATGGAAGAAGCATTTAATCCTGATCTGCCACTACTTGAAAAGGTAAAATTCATTTCTATTTTCTTCTCAAACCTGGATGAATTTTATATGATTCGTGTTTCCGGTTTGAAGGAACAGATTGCAGCAAATATTCTTGAACCGACAATTGATGGTCTCACTCCGCTTGAGCAGGTTCAAAAAATTGAGAAAGTTTTGCTCCCGATGCTTAAGCAATTTGACGATTACTGGAATAATGAAATTGTTCCAGCACTCAAACAGAACAATATCTTCTTATTAAAGTTTGAAGACTTCGCATCTGAAGAGCAAGATAGATTAAAAGAATACTTTAAAAAAGAAATTTACCCGATTCTCACTCCGCTTGCATTCGATCCGGGAAGACCATTCCCGTACATCTCTAATCTTAGTCTTAATCTCGCAGTACTTATTCGCAATCCTAAGGGTGACACACATTTTGCCAGAGTTAAAGTACCCAGTAATCACCCAAGATTGTTGCCTGTTGATGATATAATTAATCCTTCAAGAAAACCAATTAGCAACGGAGGATTTGAAGCTAAGTTTATCTGGTTTGGTGATCTCATTAAAGCTAACGTCGACTTGCTCTTCCCCGGTATGGAAGTGATTGAAGCTTACCGCTTCCGTGTAACGCGAGATACTGATATTGAACTTCAGGAAGATGAAGCCGATGATCTGCTTCATGTTATTGAAGAGAATATCCGGCAAAGACGATTCGGACAGGTTGTTCGTTTGGAAGTGGAGAGTACTATGCCTGAATATATGCTGGATACCCTGATTGAAAATTTGAGAATTAAAAGAGATGATGTACATATTTCTGATGGACCAATTGGATTAAGTGATGCAATGAGTCTCTATAAACTTCCTCTTCATCAACTAAAAGAAAAACCATTCTATCCAGTTCTGCCAAAAACTTTTGAAACAGATGAAGATATTTTTACGATCATTAAACAAAAAGATATTCTGCTCCATCATCCTTACCATTCATTTACTCCGATAATTGAATTTATCAAGCAGGCAGCAAGAGACCCCGAAGTTCTTGCAATTAAGCAGACACTTTATAGAGTAGGTTCGGATTCACCAATTGTTAAAGCACTTATTGAAGCCGTTGAACGTGGTAAACAGGTTGCTGTGCTTGTTGAGCTCAAAGCAAGGTTTGATGAAGAGAACAATATTTTCTGGGCTCGTGAACTTGAAAAAGCAGGTGCTCACGTAGTATATGGTTTGGTTGGATTAAAAACGCACGCAAAGATGACACTTGTCGTTCGTAAAGAATTTGATGGTGTAAAAAGATACGTTCACCTGGCAACAGGAAATTACAATGCGATCACTGCGAAAATTTATACCGACCTCGGGCTGTTTACCTGCGATGAAGATATCTGTTCTGATGTTTCTGACGTATTCAATTACCTGACAGGATATTCAAAGCAGAAGGAGTACAGAAAACTTTTTGTCTCACCAGTTAATATGCGTGAGAAGATGCTTGATAAGATTTTCAGAGAAATTGAGAATGCAAAAGCTGGTAAAGAAGGTAAGATAATCTGGAAGATGAATTCACTTGTCGATCCTCAGACTATCAGTGCACTATATGAAGCTTCGAATGAAGGAGTTAAAATCGATTTGATTGTTCGTGGCATTTGCTGCCTTGTTCCCGGCGTTGAAGGTTTAAGTGAGAACATTAAAGTCAGAAGCATTGTCGGTAGATTCCTCGAGCATAGCAGAGTATTTTATTTTTATAATGATGGAAATGAAGAGATGTATATGGGTAGTGCAGACATAATGCAGAGAAATCTTGACGGCAGGGTTGAAACTTTATTCCCAATAGAAAATGAAAAAATCAGAGCTGATGTGATGAAGACTTTAATAAAAGCAGCACTCAAGGATAACCAGAAATCCCGCACGCTTCTGCCTGATATGACGTATAAAATGATTGTTCCTTTGAACGGGGCAAAAACTGTTAACAGCCAGCAATGGTTAATGAAGCAGACTGAAAAACGCTCAGGACAATTAATAAAATCTTAAAAGAGGTTCATTTCGGAACTTCCTCTCTCCTTCTAATTGTTTATCTTTTAATCGCTTTTTAAAAATAATTCACAAACGAAATTCAAGTACTATTATGACCGAAATAACTAAAAGTTCAGTTTTAAGTGCTATTAAAAAGATTGAAGACAAAAATTTCAATAAGAACTCTTTAACACTAAACTCAATAAAAAAGCTAGAACAAACCGAAGAAGCGCTAACCATTGATATTTCCATTCCTCCACTTAACAAGTCAACAGACTTTGATTATAATATCATCGCCGATGCTATAAAAAATGAATTTCCAACTATCAAAGAAATTCATCTGAATGTTCAGGAAAGAGTTTCGACTGTATCAACACACAAAGATCCGAAAAAAGAAGCTGTTCTGCCTGGAGTAAAAAACACAATCGCTGTTGCAAGTGGTAAGGGTGGTGTTGGTAAAAGTACGGTTGCAGTTAACCTTGCTGTTGCACTTGCTAAAGATGGTGCAAGGGTCGGACTTATTGATGCAGATATTTACGGGCCAAGCATTCCTTTGATGCTTGGTGTAAAAGAAAAACCAAATGTTATCCAGGATGATGGTAAAGTAAGGCTAATTCCGCTTGATGCCTTTGGATTAAAAATGATTTCCATTGGATTACTTGTTGATGATAATGCTCCAATTATTTGGCGCGGACCAATGGCAAGTGGAGCTATCAAGCAATTTATGACCGATGTTGCGTGGGGCGAATTGGATTA
>JAOTUT010000281.1 GCA_029863735.1 Ignavibacteria bacterium | reverse complement strand
CAAAAACAATTTTATTGTTTCTAATTCCAGTAGCGACAGCTTTCTTAATTTCGTTTCCACTGACACAGTCCGCACCCAAACCAGTTTCACTTATTAAATTCAAAATTTTATCATTGGAGTTTGCTTTGAGCGCATAATGAATTTTGTAACTTCTTTTTGCAGATTCTTTGGTGATTGCTTCCAGAGTATTTTTTAGAAGATCAAGATCGTAATAATAGAAGGGGGTTTCTAAATTATTAAACTTACTAATTAGTTCTTTATTGAAATCCATCAAAATATTCCGTTCAAAGAAATGAGAGTTTCTTGTTTATCATTTGCATTTACGAGAATTGAGATACTATGTCTGCTGCCGCCATAAGAGATCATACGTATGTTAAAGTGTTTCAATGCTTCAAGAACTTTGTTAATAATCCCTTTCTGCTCTATTAAATTTTCTCCGACAACACAAATGATTGTTTGTTCAGCATCAACTTCAACTGTGCCATAATAATTTAATTCTTCGATTATCTCTGCCAGGTAAGTCGTGTCATCAATTGTAACCGATACGGCAACTTCGGATGTTGTTATCATATCGATGGGAGTTTTAAATCGCTCGAAAACTTCGAATACCTTTCTCAAAAAACCGTAAGCTAAAAGCATTCTTCCTGATTTAATTTTTATGGCTGTTATTCCATCTTTAGCAGCAACTGCTTTTATACCTTTTCCATTAGCATCTCCAGAAATTAATGTTCCGGGATCTTCTGGCTTAATTGTGTTTTTTAGTCTTACCGGAATCTTACCAAGCTTGGCTGGAAGTACACTTGATGGATGAAGAATCTTCGCACCGAAGTATGCAAGCTCTGCTGCCTCATCGAATGAAAGGCGCTCAATTGGAAATGTGTTCTCAACATATCTCGGATCGTTATTGTGAAAGCCGCTTATGTCTGTCCATATCTGAATTTCTTCAGCATTTATTGCCACACCAATCAGAGATGCAGTGTAATCACTTCCTCCTCGTTTTAAGTTATCAATCTCGCCGTATAAATTTCTACAAATGTATCCCTGAGTGACAAATAATTTTTTATTAGAATAATTTTCTAATTCTCTTGTAAGATTTTCTTTGATGTAATAATTATCAGGCTCACCATTCGAATCAATTCTCATAAAATTCAAAGCAGGTAGAAGAACAGAATCAATTTTCTTTTCCTGAAGGTAAAGATGAAAAAGTGCTGTTGAAATCAATTCCCCCTGAGCAAGAATAGCTCTTTCTTCGTGAATGGTGAATAGATCCTGTGTAAATGATCGTAAGTAATTAATATGCGTCTCAATTAGTGTTGAGCCTTCTTTAAGTATTCCTGGCTTAACAAATAATTCCTCAACTACTTTTTTATACTTTCCTCCGAGTTGAGTGATCAGGTCATTTGCATCATCATTTTTTTTAGCGTATAGATTTTCAGTAATTTGAACCAGAGCATTCGTCGTTCCAGACAGTGCTGAAAGAACAATGATTTGTCTGTCATCACTTTTAATTATTCTGGCAACTTCTTTCATTCTTTCTGCAGAACCAACAGAAGTGCCTCCGAACTTTAGGACTTTCATTTTGATATTTTATTACTCCTCAGAAAAATTTGGGGCAAATATAAGTATTCCTATATAATTTGTTGTTAATCATTAAATAACTAATGAACAATTCATGGGCAGTGAATTTTCTAATCGCTTTCCTGAAAATTTTCTGTTAAATTTGAAGTGAAAATTATTTAAGTCTTGTATTTCCGGAGAGTTTATGAACCAGAAAAAAATAATCCCAGCTGTAAGAACTGATAACATTACTTATGCAGTAAGAGATATCGTTGTTTTAGCAAATGAAGTTGCTAAGTCGGGGAAGGAAATGCTTTATCTTAATATCGGTGATCCAAACTTGTTCGACTTTCAACCACCTGAACATCTTATAAAAGCTACTCACGAAGCAATGTTAAAAAATTATAATGGTTATGCGCCATCTTCGGGAATAAAAGAAGCAGTAACTGCAATTGAGAAAGAAGCTGAGCGAAAAGGAATCATGGACGTTCACGATATTTTTGTTACAACCGGTGCAAGCGAAGCAATTGATATTTGTCTAACTGCTCTTGTTAATGACGGTGAAAATGTTTTAACTCCAACTCCCGGTTATCCACTCTACACTGCAATTGCCAGCAAACTCCAGATGATGGAAAATCCTTATTACTTAAATGAAGAAAATGGCTGGCTGCCTGATATTGATGATATCAAAAGTAAAATTAATGAGAAGACGAAAGCGATAATTCTTATCAATCCGAATAATCCAACTGGTTCACTTTATACTAGTGAAAATTTACAAACGATTATTGATCTTGCCCTTGAACACGATCTCGTAATTTTTGCAGATGAAATTTATGATAAATTACTTTTCGATGGGAGGAATCATATTTCTATCGGATCGATGAATAAAGATATTTCGTGTATTACTTTCGGCGGACTTTCAAAAAACTATATGGTGCCGGGATTCAGAATCGGATGGGGAATTGTCAGTGGCAAAAAAGAAATCCTTTCGGAATACATCGAAGCGATAAATAAAATTTTGCGTGCACGACTTTCGGCAAATCATCCGGAACAGTATGGAATAAAAATTTCTCTGGAAGGTGATCAATCTCATCTGGTTGAAGCTAATGCAAAATTAACAAAACGAAGAAACATGACTGTCGAGATGCTTAATTCAATCGATGGTATATCCTGTGTAAAACCTGAAGGTGCGTTTTATGCTTTCCCGCAACTTCATGGAATTGAATCGGATGCACACTTTGTTGCACAATTAATTAAAGAAACCGGAGTAGTTGTCGTGCCGGGAAGCGGATTTGGACAGGTCCCAGGGACAAATCATTTCAGAGTTGTATTTCTACCGAATGAGCAGATACTTGAGAAGGCGTATAATTCGATTGGAAATTTCTTCAAGAGGTATAAAGAGAAATATCCAAAGAGTGTGGAAGTAAATTAGTTCCTACAATTAACTGCATAATTGTTCTATTAATAAACTGTCATTAAATCTGTTAATGGGTATAAGTCTTTTAAAAGTAAAACAATAAAACAATTTAACGATTCTCCCGTTTCTCATTAGTTCTTTTGTTCTTATATTTGCTTCTAATTTCTAATATTAATCAGCAAAATTTGTGGACAATTACTACTTAACAACTCTCCCCGGTGGGACGAAAATAATATCTGAATTTATACCACACGTTCAATCATTTACACTTGGTTTTTGGTTTAATGTTGGTGCCAGGGATGAATCTTTGCGAAACAATGGTATCTCGCATTTCATCGAGCATATGTTATTTAAAGGAACAAAGAAGCGTACAGCAAAGATGATTGCTGAAGAAATAGAATCGTACGGCGGTTATCTGAATGCCTTCACATCAAAGGAACATACCTGTTACTATTCAAAAGGATTGTCTGAAAATCTGGGTAGGACCTTTAGTGTATTATCTGATTTGATTCAAAATCCTCTATTCAAAGAAAATCATATTAGGAAAGAAGCCGGAGTTGTTATTGATGAGTTGAA
>JAOTUT010000280.1 GCA_029863735.1 Ignavibacteria bacterium | reverse complement strand
CCCGGAACGCCAACAAGCAAACAATGCCCTCTTGAAAAAAGTGAAATTAATAGCTGGTCAATTATCTCATCCTGACCAACAATTACTTTTGCAATTTCATATTTTACTTTTTTTATTTTTTCGGCAAGCTTTTCAACAAGCTCAACATCTTTTATTCCGGCAGGATTATCTTTCAAACTTTAATTCCTTTTGAATGAGTAGGGATTGGTAATGGTTAAATTCTAACTTCCCAGTAAATCTTATCTCTTAAAGAAGCGACCCAGGCGTCGTATTGCTTTTGCTTTTTATATTCGTCCGCAAGGCGTTTCAGCTCAGCATAATCTTCTTCAAGGCTGGGAGGATGCTGAGGTACTCTCGACTGCAGATAAACAATATGATAGCCGTATACGCCCTGTCCATAATCTATTCTTTTCGGGAAGCTTATTTCTCCCTGCTTCAACTTTGATACAATATCAAGTAAATTTTTATCAAGCTGATTTATAAAGAATGTTCCAAGGTCACCATTGAAAGGTGCGGTCTCTTTGTCCTCACTATATTTTTTAGCATAATATTGAAAGGTGTTAACTTCATTTACAATACTGTCACGTATTTCAGTTAGAAATGTAATTGTTTCAAGATCAGCACCTTCATCAGTTTTGAACTTAAAAAGTATGTGACGTGTGTGAATTGACTCCCCTCTCTTTTCCAGCAATTCAATAATGTGATAACCTACAGGTGTTTCTATAATATTTGATATTTCACCAACTTCAAGTGCAAATGCGGCGGCTTCAAACTGAGGATAAAAGACACCCTTTTTAACAAAACCAAGATCGCCACCAAAAGCTTTACTGCCAGGGTCTTCTGAATATTTTGTAGCCATATCCTCAAAACTTGCACCTTGCCTAATTGAATCGAGAACAGCCTGTGCAAAATCGCGGTACTGCTTTTTAAGCCTGTCCGTTGTTTTTGGATTCCTGAATATATGGTAGATGTGCAGCTTTTCCGGGATCATACCCAGACTATCTTTGTAAGTGTAGTAAAATTCCTCAACTTCGCGTCTTGAGGCTTCAATAGGTGCAAAATTCTTTTCGCGCAATCGCTGAACCATCAGATTTTTTCGTACATCTTCGCGTAATTCTCTTTTTATTTTTTCAATGGACATTCCGTACATTTCTTCAATATTTGCCATAGAACCGTATTGCTGCTCCAACACTTTAATCTGATAGTCAATACGTTGGTCAATTTCTGCATCAGTAATAATTATCGAATCAAGTTCTGACTGAGCATAGACAAGCTTTTCATCTATCATTGAGTTAAGGATTTGTCTTTTTAATTCGGATGATTTGGGATCCATACCACGTTGTGAAGCAAAAATTGAAATCTGAAATTCGAGTTCACTCTGCAATATAATTTCATTATCAACAATTGCAATAACTTTGTCAATGACAGCCGGTTGTGCAAGAATAAAGTTCGTTAAAATAGTTGTGAGACAAAGAATCTTTAGAGTTACATTAATCATTTTTTAATTTCTATATCACTTAAGGAATACAATTCATTAATATAATTTTCAATTGCTAACTCGGTTAATGCAGCTTTGTACCTTCTTTCAACTTCACTCTTTACAGCGTAAAAATCCGGAATAGAACCAGTGGAATATTTATCTATAAGCTGCACGACTGAATAATAGCCCCTTTCATCCGGAATGACAATGCTAATTTCAAGTGGGTAGAGTCCTTCCAAAATACGCAACAATCTGACGGGCTGAATATCTTGCTCTGAAACGAGCACCGCATTTTCAAAATTAACCAGGCTTGAGTCATGTTCAGATTTTTTTACTGCCTCTTCCCATCCAGTCATAATCAAATCACTACGAAAATTAACTGCGGCGTCTATTTCTGAAAAGTTTACCAGGTTTAAGTAGTAAGCATTAAAAGGGAGCTTGAAGCTTGATTCATTTTCCTCAAAAAAGTTTTCCAGTTCGTCATTCGTGAATTGAGGTTGAGCGGTGGCAGCAATTTTTTCGAGAATGAGAGCTGAGGCTAACTGCTTTTTTGTGTTTTCAAGTGTTTCTTTGAATACTTTTGTTTCAGTTAGCCCTTCTTTAAGAGCTTCCTGATAAAGAATTTCCTGCCTTACCCAGTTTTTAATTACCGCTGATTTGTTTGCATCAGTAACAAACTGTGAATCAATAAGCTCAGAATATCCTGATTCGGTAAGATATGAATCATTAACTTTTGCTATATACGAATCAGGTTTTTTACTCTCGCTGCAAGCAGTGAGAATAAGAAGAGGGAATATAATTCCCTCAATTATCTTTATCGAGCTCGAACGCATATTGAAGTTCATCATAAAAAATTTCGGGTTTGTATCTTTTGACGAGGCTTTCAATGTAATCATTCTCAAGTTTTTTGCTAAGCATTTCCTGATATTCGCCTGATACTTCAGCTTTAGCCTCTTCAAATGTTTTCAATCTTGATGCTTGTCTGTCCTCAAGTTTGAATATTACAAATCCACCAGAAAATGCAAATGGTACTGTGTACTGACCAACTTCAGGAATTTTATTAGCTTCCTTGTAGAAGTCACTAAAATCAACAGGTTGTAATCCATAGTAACCATTTTCTTTTTTCTTTGAACCTCTTTCAGTATATGTACCAGCCACCGATTCAAAAGGAGTTCCTCCCTCAAGCATATCATAATACATCTGTATCAGAGAATCTTTAGTTGTGAATATTTCACTGAAGCTGATTCTTTCAGGCCAGGAATATTTTTCTTTGTTTTCATTCCAGTAATTATAAACATCCGCGCTATCTATTTTAACACGACTCCAGACTTCTTCTTCTTGCAATTTGAAGATGAAAATACCATCCTTGTAATCATTCATCAACTGTGCAAACTCAGGATCAGTTTTAGTCAGATTCAATGCTTCTTCTTTAAGCAACATATCTTCAGCTAAAATGTTGATTGCTTTAGTCACTTCTGCTTCATCATCCATCGGTTTGGATGTTATCTTTGAATTACCGTTGGATAATTCCAGAAATTTTCCGATCGTTACGGTATTGTCTGAGTAAGAAAATAAAACTTTGTCAGATAGCTCATCATATTTTGGATGAACCATTCCAAATCTTAAAGAATCACTTGCATCGACAAATAAATTTAATGATGCCTGATCAATTTTGAAATCATGCTTTTTCTTCAGTGAATCAATTAAAACTTCCAGTTCGTGCTGATACCTTTGTTTATTAAATATAGTCTTCAGGTTTTCATATTCACTTTCATAAGGCTGTGTATCCATTTTATCAGTTACCAGAATAATATGAAAGCCAAAATTTGTTTTAACTGGTTCAGACATTTGACCGACTTCCATATTGAAAGCAACTTCATCAAACTCTTTTACCATCATTCTTCTTTCAAAATCACCAAGATCTCCAGCTTTGTCTTTGGAGCCGGGATCATCAGAATATAAAACAGCCATCTCCTCAAACGAAGCTCCTGCTTGTAACTGTGCATAAACAGAATCGGCACGGTTTATTGCGGCCATAGTATCAATTTGTCCATCAGTATTGTTAAAGCCGATGAGTAT
>JAOTUT010000279.1 GCA_029863735.1 Ignavibacteria bacterium | reverse complement strand
CAACTCCATATGCAGGTTTTCCTGAACTGTATGCCGATTTTACCATTGGTGTGCTACCCGTTGCAAGAATAATTGCAATATTATTATCGTGCATCAAAGCATCTGTTCCTTCAATAGTTGGTTTGCTCATACACTGTATTAATCCCTTTGGTGCGCCAGCATTCTCTGCTGCTTCGGTTAGAATTCTTAACGCTTCTGCAGTGCATTTTGAAGTTTTCGGATGTGGGCTTGCAACCATTGCATTTCTGCTTTTCAATGAAATCAATGCTTTGAACATTGCAGTTGAAGTTGGATTAGTCGATGGAATTAATGCGCCAACGACTCCCATTGGCGCAGCAATCTTTAAAACTTTTCCGTTTGCTTCCTCAGCGATGATGCCGACCGTCTTTAAATTCTTAATGGACTCATAAACATTTTTTGTGCTGAACTGATTCTTAATGATCTTATCTTCATAAACACCAAAGCCGCTTTCGTCGCAAGCCATTTTCGCAAGTTTCTCTGATGCCTGGTGGCCTGCTTCTGCCATTGCTTTTACAATCTTATCAACTTGTTGTTGTGAAAAGTGTTTGTATTCAAGCTGTGCTTCCTTGGCTTTTGCTGCCAGGTTGCGGGCTTCCTGGATAGAAAGAAGGTCTTTGTCAAGAATCATTTTATTCCTCGTGAATGGTCATTTCAAATATAGGTAGCGTTTTAAAGAGATTCAATTATGTCAATGTGAAAAAAGAATATTTAGTTAATGGTTCGTGGTTAGAAGTTATAGTTAGTCAGTTACAGTATTAAATCCTTTGAATAATTTATATGATTAAAGAAATGATTAATTTTTCTTCTCAATTAATCCACATTTTAATTATAATAACCGGATATGAAAAATTATGGATTTGTAAATTAGTATTGTATCTTGAAACTGAAAATCACGAATTGACCAAAACCAGTAACTAATAAACCGAAACAATCAACTAAAAACTATTAACCAGATTTATTAAAGCGTATTCCGAAGCTTTGCCAGTCCTGTTTTGCTAACCGGTAACTGTTTGCTGTTTTTAAGTATAATCTGGTAGGATTCTTTTCCAGTTTGCTCCAGATGCTGAATGAAATCCGCATTAATAATATACGAACGATGGATTCTGATGAAGCTATTTTCGTTGAGGTGATTTTCAAAGTATTTCATGGTTTTTTGCTTCAGGAACCTTCCCTGGTCGCAATTGATCATTACATAATCATCCTGTGCTTCAATCCACTTAATTGTTTGAACCGGGATGATTGAAATTTTCGAACCTTCTTTAATTACAACTCTTTCAAGATACTCAATCTTTTCATCCTTGTAATCAATGATGTTTTTTATAACCGCATCATGCTCAAATTTATCCTGCAGAAAATTGAACGATTTTTTCAATGCATCATTGAATCGATCTTCAGAAAATGGTTTCAGTAAATAATCGGCGGCACTTACTTCAAAGGCTTTAATGGCGTAATGATCGAATGCGGTAGTGAAAATAATTACTGGAGGTTCTTCAAGCAGTTCAAGCATTTCGAAACCGCTTATCTTTGGCATTTGGATATCGAGAAAAATAATATCTGGTTTTAGTTCGTTTATTTTTTTTATCGCATCAAAGCCGTTGGAACATTCGGCAACAATTTCAACTTCAGTATGATTTTTCAGATAGCCCTTGGTTATTTCCCGGGCTAATTTTTCATCATCAATTATTATAGCAGTTATTTTACTTTTCATTTTCAATAGGTATAAATAATGTCACGGTAAAAATACCTTTTTCTTTTTTTACTTCCATAAGGTCATTTCGCTGATAAATTAAATTTAGCCTGTCATTTATATTTTTTAGTCCAACTCCGGTACCTTTTCTCGATTTTGATGATTCATCAAAATTATTCTGAAGATGAATTTTTAGGAAACCATCGTTAAAGCTGCAGTTCAAAGTTAAAGTTACTTTATCGAAAGTTTCATAAACACCATGTTTAATTACATTTTCAAATAATGGTTGAAGAATCATGTTCGGAATTTCTGCATTGTTACATTCTTTTTCAAGCTGCTCGGAATAATCAAACTTTTCTTCGAAACGTATCTTTTCAATATCTAGATAAAGACGAATGTTTTTCAGTTCTTCGCTTAGTTTATTTTTCTCTCTTTCGTTTGTAGCTAGAATATAGCGAAGAAAATCCGCCAGCTTAATTATCATCTCTTTAGCTTTTTTAGGATCAATCTCAGTCAGAGCACTCATTGAGTTTAAACTGTTAAATATGAAATGAGGGTTTATCTGAAATTTGAGGGATCTTAGTTCTGCCTGTGTAACAAGATTTTTAAGTTCAGATTCTTTTAATGATCTTTCCTGTAACTCAGAATAGTATGAAACCAGGTAATAAAAAGAAACCACTATTGCATAGAGCATCCAGCCAACAAGAAATCGCCAAAGAATCGTTTGATAAAAAAAGTTTTGATACTTTTCGTCAAACCCCAAAATTGGTACCATCACTATATAAATAAATAGAAGCCACAGAGTTGAAGAAATAACAGCAGTGATTATATGACTAAAAAAAACTTTGAGAAGATGGTGCTCTTCGATGGAAATATATTTTGCAGGATAATGCCAGATAATTGTGAGGCCGCATAATAAAATTGCAGATACCAGGCTTTCTACAATTGAAGAATTTAAATCAAGTTCTAATCCAAAAAAAAGTATAAGAAAACTTATGACTGCAAAAGAAACAGAATAGAGCAGAAGTATAATTATGTTTCTGAAGTTTCTTAAAATTGGATTGTCTTGCATCAGTCAGAGCGATTAAAGATATGTTTTTACTTCGCCGCCGCCAAACATAGCCAATCCTTTAATATGCAGTGTTCTTGCTTGGTCAATAACAATACTGGGATTTCTTATCGCCTTATTTGAAAAACCGCCAAGCACGGAAGTTACATTTATTACAACATTCCATTCTTTTGGAAGAATGATTGTAGTTCCTCCAAAAACACAAAGTACATCCAGAACATTGTCCCCTTCGGCGAGCTGGCAGTTGATAAGATTAATTTCTGAACCTCCGAAAATCGCGGTTATATTTCCACCTTGAAAATTGTTGGAAGAGATAATTTTTGTTCCACCGCCGAATATGGATACGTCATCAATTTTGTCTTTGTTCACTTTGGAAGTATCTGAAAAGAATTCTGAACCTGAATCCAACTTTCTTTTTCTAAAAATAATATAAGTACCCAGAATAATAAAAATGATCGGAATAACTATTCCGCCATCATAATCAATCTGTGGAAAAATTCTTTCTACTAAAAACAAAGCGCCAATTCCGGAAAGTATTCCCCCAAGAAATTTCTTTTCAGTATTTAGAAGAACGAACAAACCTATAACGAGCATGATAAACGGCCAGGAAAATACAACGTGTGTAAACCGGAAGTCCAGAATATTCATTGTGTTGAGTAAAAACAATCCGCCCAGGAATATCAATATTCCACCAAGCAAAACCCTTTTGTCTATCTTGTTACTATTTTCAGACATTTTTAACTCCTTTGATTAAATCTCACCCTGAACCTATATAAAATAATGTA
>JAOTUT010000278.1 GCA_029863735.1 Ignavibacteria bacterium | reverse complement strand
TGCCAATGAGAGTTGTATCTTTTAATTCCTGTAAGGCAACCAATGCATCTTCAAAATGTTCTTTGGCTTTTTTCAGGTTGCCTTGGTCCCCATAAATGGTACCCAGTATGTTCTGACAGTGTATGTTACCTTTGGTATCACTTTCATCTCTGAAAATTTTTATTGATTTATCAAGATAATTTATACTAAGTTCCCATTGTGCCTGACGGCTATAAACCTCGCCAATTGAGAGTAAAGCGTTGGCCATTATATTTGTCATTTCAGGTTTATTGCTACAGAGCCTGATTAATTTCTCAAAAATTTCAATTGCTATTGAGTTTTCCCCGGCGGTTATTGTATGCTGTCCAAGATAAATTAAAAACTCAATGTACTTTTCCTCTGATAATTTGGTTTCGGCAAATGTTATTAATTGATCGAGTTGATAACGTGTTTCTGCACTTGTGCTGATTTCAAATCCGATATGATCTTTCTGGCTGCTCTCTTTGGCAGGTTTTTGAGGTTTTATTTCGCCAGAAATTTTATTGAGGAAATCTTTTTTTGCTGACTTGTCAAAAAAATTTTTGAGAGCTTCCTCAACAATCGGATGTGTATTTGATATTGTGTTATTCAATCAGTTACTGGTTCAATGCTGTCAAATCATGTTTTTCAATATCAAGTTACGGCAAGCCTTGTGCCATTATCGCACTTCACAGCCACTTGAATACCGAATTTTTTCAGCCCTTTTTTAGTAAAAATTACATTGGACTTTCAGAAATAGTAGCAAATCGCAATGTTTTTTTGCTGTTATAAAATTTAACAATTGTGGAAAGGAAGGAAGATTGTAGGTCGAAGAAATGAAAGGATAGATAATCTATTTTACTATTTTCGAAACATCTTTAAACTGGGGCGTTCCACAAACATTTAATAATTCAAATAGAATTGATTCAGTTGTAGTCACTTCGGCGCCGTGATGTCTCATTCTTTCGAGCGCTGTAGTGTAATCAATTTCTTTGCGGGAAGAAACGGCATCTGCAGCTAAGTTGACTTGAAATCTATTTTCAATTAAATCCAGAACTGTCTGCTGAACACAAACGTGCGATTCAATTCCACAGACAACAACCTGTGATAAATTTTTCTTTCTGAATTCTTCAAACAAATCTGTAGCGCCGGAACAACTGAATGACATTTTATCAAATGGTTTCAAATCGCCAAGTTCTTCAGTTATAGAACTAACTGTTGGTCCCAATCCTATTGGGTACTGTTCGGTGTAGTAGATGGGCAAACCAATTACCTTAAATCCTTTGATGAGTTTTAAAGTATTTTCAATAACTCGCTTGTGGTTGCTAATGA
This sequence comes from Ignavibacteria bacterium, assembly GCA_029863735.1. The sequence goes on along the minus strand of JAOTUT010000278.1, from coordinate 2,247 downwards.
CAGGTAGTATTCTTTCCTGAATATCAATGATTAATAAAGCAGTTTTCTCAGGTTTTAGTAGCTTGTTGAATCTTTTTACTTCATTCATATTCCTTTCAACACTTATACATAAATTTTTTCCATTCCATACTTACCGCAGGCATACATCATAAGCAGGCTGGTTATATCTACCAAAGCTTTTTTGTGTTCATCGATATAGATTATCAAATTATAAACATCAGCAATGAACTTCATCTTGGCTACAATTTTTCTCAATTCATCGTAGGAAGGGACGCCATGCCAGTACACTACTTCTTCTATTATCATTTTTTCATATCTTCTTAAAAATTCACCGAAGGATATTGTGTGAATTGAGGTAGCAGTACGGGGTTTACAAATTGAAATCAGGTCATTAAAATAAGTATCCCAGTGTTTTGCAAGGTCATTGTTTTTCTTTTGCATCACATATCGTGCTTTTGCAAGAGTGAATTTTGCTCTTGTCTTTGGTTTGAAGTTTGGTACTAGAGCATATCCGTCGAAACTTTTAAACTCGTCATCGGGATCAATATACTTCCATCGGTTAATTATTTGTTGGGTCGTATAAATGTGTATCACTTTTTTCACTTCTGAACTGTCAATGAGAATAAATTTTCCCTGCTGCCAGTTGATTACAGTCAGCCAGTGTCCCCATTCATCCACACTTAAAATACAAGGGTAACCTTTTTTCAAATGTTGAATTAGAGCTTTTATGCCATCGACTCCAGTTTCCCTGCGGAAATACTTTAAACGGCAATCATAAGCTTTTGCAGCACGTGCAAGACCTATTTCATCTGTTCCAGCCCACCATGAGCTTCCTGCTTTTTTTGCAATTGATTTTTCGCTAGCAAAAACTCCAAGCATTACAAGTGCATACTTTAATGCAAATGGCCCACACTGGTATTTATTTGGTTGAGGGTAAAAGCTCATAGGTAATAATTATTTAGGGCACAAATGTAATTAATTGTAATGAATTAGTCATCATTAAATCTTCAATTACAAAAAAAAATTCTTTAAATTTGGTACATGAGAAAACCCAAAACAAAAGTAGCCATTGTTTACAACGAACCTGAACCAGAAATGTATATAAAAACCGATAGTGAAGAAGAAAGGGAACCGGAGTTTAAGACCTATTTTGAAGTAGATAAAACAACGCCAATGGAAGAGTTTGATTATATTGCACAAAAGCTTGAAAACGTTGGCTTTCTTGCTTACACTCTGAACATCAAGGATAATCTTGAGTTGATGCTCAGCAATTTAAATAAAGAGAAACCAGACGTAATCTTTAATTTTATTGAGATTTATAAGGAGAATTCCCGGCTGGAGATGAATATTGTTGGAATATATGAATTGCTAGGAATTCCGTATACTGGGGCCCCTGCATTGGCCCTGGCTAATTGTCAGAATAAGATTTTAGCGAAGAGGCTTTTAAGCTCAGGCGGAATAAGAATACCCCGTTTTTATATTGTATCTGCAAAATCAGGCAGATATGTGCATAATCTGAATTACCCACTGTTAATTAAACCAGCTTTTGAAGATGCCTCCGTCGGAATTGAAAATGAATCTATTGTTAATAACAGCAAACAGTTGCGCAAGAGAATAGAGTATGTTCTAAAACATTTCCAGCAACCTGCGCTTGTCGAAGAATTTATTGAGGGCAGGGAACTTAACGTTGCAGTTATGGGCGATAAAAGGCTCCGTGTTCTGCCAATCAGTGAAATTGATTTTTCTGCTATGCCCGACCATTTGCATAATATTGTAAGCTACCAGGCTAAGTGGGATCCCCATCACGAGTCCTATCACAAGACAATTCCGATTTGTCCAGCGCCAATCCCTAAAAACATTGAGAAAAAAGCTAAAGAGATTGCATTCAAAGCCTTTAAGGTTATGGGCTGCAGAGATTACGCAAGAGTAGATATTAGATTAGCCAAAGATAACAAGCTGTATGTGCTTGAAGTAAATCCCAATCCTGATATTACTGAAGGGGCAGGTTTTATGAGATCAGCAGAATACTCCGGGATGACTTATGCGCAAGCTTTGAAAAGAATTGTGAAATATGCGTTGGGTAGAAATAATATGAAATCTAGTATTGTTCCTTCTTAAGAATTCTAATGACCTCTTTCAGTGAGTTGGCTTCGAAGTCCGGATTTATATTGATGTTTTTTTCAAGCGAATATTTTGTTTTACCAGTGTAAATTAGAATTCCTTTACCCCCAATCTTCTGTGCAGCAT
>JAOTUT010000277.1 GCA_029863735.1 Ignavibacteria bacterium | reverse complement strand
GCAATATCATCGGCACTTTGGAACAAGCTGCGACTCAAGCTGTGATAAGTACACTTTTCATCTCGTTTTTACCCTGCTTTGGGTTTGGAATCGCAGTTCAAACTTTGGTAGGGAATAATCTAGGAGCTAAGAAATTTCGACTGGCAAAAATTTATGGTTTTGAAACTGCGAAAGTTGCAACAATTTACACAATTCTTCTTGGTTTTATTTTTACAATTCTCCCGCAGTATGTTTTACTTATAATTACAAACGATCAAACAATAATAAATACTGCAGCTCCATCACTGAGAGTGGCCGGGTTCGCTCAGATTTTTTATGGAGTAGGAATAGTTTTAGCAAACGGTCTTCAGGCAGCCGGAAGATCATTTTATGTTATGAAATCAGAAGTGGTAACAAATCTGCTAATTTTTGTTCCTCTGGCATATTTTCTTGGAGTTTATTTAGGGCTTGGATTAACCTGGGCCTGGATGGCTTTACCAGTGTATATTATTCTATATTCACTAATTATTTATATAAAGTTTAATTCGATTGATTGGCACAATAAAATTTCTATCGAAAAATGAACTCTTTCACCAATAGAATCATAAATGTTTATGGTTAAGTATTGACATTAAGCTTTAAGTGAAATATATTCACACTATGAAAATGAAAGTTTCGTACATTCTTGTATTACTTTTCATCGCTACAGCGGTTTTGGCAGGAACTTTCCTCGAATATTTTCAAGGTCGAAGTGAGGGAGAAGATATACGACTGGAATGGAAAACTCGTGAAGAAGTAAATCTTCAGCACTTTAAAGTAGAAAGAAAAACTCCTCAAAGTTCATTTGTCGATATCACTACAATTCAGCCTAAAGGAAGCAACTCGTATTATTCCTATCTTGATCAATCAGCCTATAAAGTTGAAAATATGTTATTCATTTATAGACTTAAAATTGTTGATACAAATGGTCAAGCTTCATATTCAAATGAGGTAAGTATATCACATAGTGTTTCTGGTGTTAAGCGAACCTGGGGTAGTATCAAGGCTATGTTTCGTTGAGTTGCATTAGTTCTGAACCCTTCCTTAAACAAAATCCCATTTTTTTCCTTAATTCTCATAAAGCTTCTAAATCAATAATTTTTTTACTGGCATTAATTAATTTTGCTTTTCTCTCCTGCTCACCGACTAAAAGATTTACTGAAAATGAGGACAAGACCGATAAAATTGAAAAAGGTGAAGAATCAACCAAAAATATTAAAGAAAAAGAATCCGAAACCGAGTTTAACTTTGCTGAAATAAGAGTATCGATGCAGGGATTAATTCCTTCTGAATCATTACTCATAGAATCACAGGCTTACTTATACGATGAGGAAAGTGTATTAGCTTTGGTTAATTCCGGCAGTACAATCAATTGCTTTGACAATGCCGGAAAAATCCAATTGGATATTAATGAACAGCGTTTCGATGGTCAAAAATTCTTTCTTGCTTCTGCTGAGAGTGAAGAAATAATTAAACTAAATGGCAAAAGGTACCGCGGTAAAATTCAAATTTCTTTTTCGAGTACTTCGATAGACGTAATCAATATACTTAATTTGGAAGATTACGTTAAAGGTGTACTAGCTAAAGAAATGCCTTTAGGTAAGAACGGAGAAAATTTTGAAGCTCTGAAAGCTTTGGCAATTTGTGTCAGAACCTACGCAATTCAAAAGATCAAGGACGGTAAATTATATTTTGATATTTATCCAGATACTCGTGATCAGGTTTATGGTGGTGTAGATAGTGAAAGCACTAATTCTAATAAAGCAGTTGACGAAACAAATAATCTTATTCTAAAGTACGAAGGAAATGCTGCTACAATATTCTATCATTCAACTTGTGGAGGATATACAGAATCTTCTGTAAATGTTTTCACAAGAGAAGAAATTCCATATCTAACCAGCGTGAAGGATGGTGATGAACCTAACTGCAAAATATCTCCAAGATTTCAGTGGGAAGAAAAATACAGCAGAGAATTAATTGTAAGTAGGTTAAAGAATTATTCTTTGCTCGACAATCAAAATTACAGTCTTGAAGATATTTCTGTTATCAGCAGGTTTAATTCAGGCAGAGTTGATGAACTTGAAATAGATTTGGTTGGTGATGATGAAGAAGAGACATCAGTAATTATAAGAGGAAATGAAATAAGAAGTATAATTAGAAATGCAGATGGAAAAAGTATTTTATGGAGTACAATGTTTGACGTGTCTTTGAATTCAAATTCTGTTATAATATTAGGCAAAGGATTTGGGCATGGCGTTGGGCTTTGCCAGTGGGGTGCAATAGCACTGTCACGTAAAGGTTGGGACTTCACTGAAATATTATATCATTATTATCCTGGAACGATAGCCGAGAAAATTAATGATTAAAACTAATCTGAAAATTTATCTTGCCTCAAAATCACCCCGAAGACGAAAATTACTCAAGCAACTTGGGATTAGCTTTAAAGCCTTCTCTTTAAACTCTGTTGAAAATTTTTTAGATGGAGAACATCCTGTTGACTGTGTTAAAAGAATTGCTTTAGAAAAAATGGATATAGCAAGACGAAGAGTTGATAATAGCATAATAATTACAGCTGATACAATTGTTGTTCTCGGAGAAAAGGTGATCGGTAAGCCAACTAGTAAAACCGAAGCAATAAAAATTTTGTCTTTGCTCAGTGGAAAAGTGCATGCCGTTTACACGGGCTTTTGTGTGCTCAATCAAAAAACAAAAAAGATTGTTGTTGATTATGAAAGAACCGAAGTTGAATTTCGTCTGCTAAAGAAAGATGAGATAGTGGATTATGTTAAAGGAGGCAGCCCAATGGATAAAGCCGGCGCATATGGAATTCAGGATGATTTTGGAGCTGTTTTTGTAAAAAGAATTAATGGATGCTATTACAATGTTGTTGGTCTCCCTTTGACCAAACTTTATAATGCCCTTAGGAAAATAACCTGACTTGCTTAAAAAACTCAAACAAAAAGTAATAGTCTCTATTGTAATTGCCGGAATATTATACCTTGCATTCACAATCTATGCTGATTTCACAAGCGTTGTTGATGCCTTCAAAAAATTCAATTTGCTTCTTCTGCCCGTTTTATTGCTGCTTTCCTTTTTAAACTACTTCGCAAGATTTCTTAAATGGGATTACTACCTTTCGATTGTAAAAGTGAAAATGAAGAAAATCGATTCACTTTCAACTTTTATGTCCGGACTGATTATGAGTGTAACACCTGCAAAGCTTGGTGAAGTTCTTAAATCTGTTTTGGTGAAAGAAATTACTGGAGAGCCAATAAGCAAAACTGCGCCAATAATTCTGGCTGAACGAATAACAGATTTTTTATCTTTGTTACTGATCGCAATAGTTGGTGCAATCGTGTTTGATTATGGTGGGGTTCTAACAATCATTATTGCAGCATTTTTTGTGTTAATAATTTTTATTATCAGCAATAAAAAAATTGCACTACCAATTATTAATTTTTCAGAAAAAATTCCTCTAATACAAAAATATATTCACAATATTCATTCAGCATATGAAAGTTCATATCAGTTACTAAAGATCAAGCCGTTATTTCTGATGACTTTACTAAGT
>JAOTUT010000276.1 GCA_029863735.1 Ignavibacteria bacterium | reverse complement strand
GGTTATTATTTTGATCATTAGTTAAAATATATCTCTCCTGATCCGTAGAGAATTCAAGCACCAAATCAGCTTCGTTAGCCATATAAACTCTCAGGGGTTCTGTAGTGTCAGGCTGAGTAACTTCTAATATTGCGTATTTCCAGGCACCGATTCCAGGATTATTAACCTTGAAAAACTTATAAGGTTTGTTGAATTGTGAGGTACCATGGTAACCGTCGAAGAATTCAACACCATACTCAAGGAATGATTGGTAATTATCCTCGGTAATTGCACCCGGGGGAACGACCGGATTGCTTTCATCGAAAATTACACCAGGAGGCAGCACTACAAGGTCGTATTCACTTCCCTGCCATTGCAAACCCAGTTCAAGAGTTCCGCCCTGCCATTGTAAACCACCCTGCCATTGCAAACCACCCTGCCATTGTAGTCCACCCTGCCACTGCAAACCACCCTGCCATTGTAGTCCTCCTTGCCATTGTAATCCACCCTGCCATTGCAGTCCACCCTGCCATTGCAGTCCACCTTGCCATTGCAATCCCGGATCATCCACAAAATATTCACTTGTAATCTCTTCAGAGAGGTAGGAAATCTGTAAGCCAAGAAGACGGAGCCAAATTATATTTGTAGCCGCACCTATTTCAGTGGTGCTTGCCATTTGGTAATATTCTCCGTCGGTTTTATCGGCTAACCAACTCATCAAATCCTGACTCTCATTCAATCCTTCAAATCCAAACGTAAAAATTCTTATATCGGGGTCAATATTAAGTTCTGTAATTAATGAGAATGGAGAAATTTCACCCGCGCTGAATAAAATTATTACTTTCTTGTTAAGCGAGGTAGCAGAAAACAATTGTTCAGCGGCTGATATTCGTTCTGCAAGATTTCCATTTGTATTAGGTTCTAAAACATTCAAGTAATTTAGTTTTGAGGTGAAGTCATTTCCAAGGTTTTCTGTAACCGAACCGTTCACCCAACCCAGATTATCGCCAAGCCTTAATTTGTAAACAAGTTCCATTGCAGCACTTTGTGAGGGAGTGAAACCATTGAGGACATCTGGTGATGTAAAATTAGTTGTGCCATCGAAGACTAATACGATATCGTAGTAAACATCACCGAGATTATCGTAGATATAATTTATTCCCCCGATATCATATTTTGTGATATCTAATTGATTAGCAAACCATTCTGGATCTGAAGGACCAGGATGCAATGTATTCTTATAAGTTTCACCATTAGCTATTCGACCGTACATTGTAGCCAGCTGGTTATTATTTTTCATTTCCAGCACATAACTAAAGTCACCCGGATTATAAAGATCAGCTAATCCTGAGTAATGCCCTATTTCATGTGTGGCAACATTCTGAACATCCAGAGCATTCGGGTCTCCTGCGGTATCCCAGTAAAAATGCTCACCGGTAACAAGAGAAACAGGATCTCCATTGAATGCTATATCAATATCGATCATCGCACCATTCAATACGTTATATCTGGTTCTTGTTATAGCAACGACGTTTGTTGGAGCTTCAGTTATTGCTTCCCATTCACTGGTAGTGGGAATCCAAACGATGTTATTAATTCCATCAGCGTTTCCACCCCAGACTTCAGAATTGGGATAATAGTTTCTTGTATAATTAATTTGTTCTAAAGCACTCCAAGTATTAAATCCATTCTGTACTTCATCATCATAGCTTAGATTTACTACAGATGCTGCTACTTGATAGTCCCCATTTCCATCCATCCAGTGCAGCGGAATCCCAGCAAGAGTGGTATTAACTAAATAATGGTCGCCCTCATCTGTTGCTCTTTCAATAGAGGGAGAAAATTCTGAAGTGCTCAGCGGATTACCGTTAATGTCAAGTCTGGTAGCTGTAGCGCTAACTACTTCTCCATCCAACTCAGGAAGAACAGCATCTTTTAGATTTGCAAGAAAATTTGCATTACCGGTTATATCAAAATCATCAACCGTTAGTTCAATCTCTCCCAAGTAACGTTTTCCTTCTCTGTTGACACTGGTACTTGAGTTAGCAAAAAATTGAATTTTATAACTATCAGGTGTGGTGTTAAGAGTTCCCTGAATTGCTGTCCCACCTTTTATCTCAGGTAAAGCAGTCTCATCCTGCCAGGTGTACATAGTATTTAGTACCGGGTATTGCTGAGAGTCATTTGTCCCGGCAGCTAATTCAATTCCTAACGTATTATTATCATAAATAGAATTATTTAGTATTGAATTGTTGTTCCCGGACTGAACAAAAACACCAGAAACACCGTTATTATAAATTATTTGATTACTAATTTTGTTTCCAACACCATTAATAGTTATACCATAACCTGAATTTCCATGAATTTCATTCTCTTGATTTAATACAAAATCAGAGGTGTTAATATTAATTCCGGCGCTATTATTTCCTGAAATTGTATTAGCAGATAGAACACTGTTAACTCCACCAGAAGTTAATAAGATCCCGACACTGCCATTATCAGCAACTATTTGATTACTAATATTATTTCCACTTGCATTTACAGTTATACCATTACCCGAATTATTTGAGATTGTGTTTTCATCTGTTAATGCAAAGTTTGAAGCATTTAAAATTATTCCAGCGACAGTATTTGCTGAAATAGTGTTACCAGATAAAACTGTACCTTGAGCCCCTTCAGATATAGTAACACCAACATCAGAATTAGAAAAAACATTGTCAGAAACATTGTTGTTCGGAGAACTTATATTAATTCCTGCTATTTGATTTGATTCAATATTATTTTCACCAGCAGAAGAAAGCGTCAAACTATAGCCAACCGAAGTATTTATTGAAAGTCCCCGAACCATACTTCCACCTCCGGTTATAGCCAGGGCTCCAAAGGTACCATTCACTTGTATTAGTGGTGAACCAGCATATCCCTTCTGAAAAGTTGCATCTAAATAAATCTGTTCGGTTATATTTGGCAAAGCGGTACCTGGTTGAATTATGTACGGTGCAAAACCCGGTATATAGAAATAAATTTTTTGGAACCCCACCAAAGCGTTTGCTTCTTGGATTGCCGATCTTAATGTTACGGTTCCATTTCCAGCATCAGCCTTTCCATCGCCAGGCAGCAAGTCAGGGGCATCACTTACAGAATTTATAACAAAGAAAGGAAGATGTTTACTGTTAACAGTTTCATCAATGTTAAATACACGAAGATGATTTTTATAGTTTGATAAATCGTTTAGAGCTTTTGTGCCGCTGTAAAAAGAAAATTCTGTAAAAGACCATTGACCCCTTAAATATGGAGCAAGGGATTGGGGAAAGTTCTCTGCGGGATTACCGTTACCACCCGAGTTATTAATATTATTATCACCCAAAGCAATATCAAAGATTCTGATTTCATCGATTAAACCTCTGAACGCTCCAGAACTTGACTTTCCAACGAATAAACCAGTCGATCCATTTGTTACACTATAGCCAGTTGTAATATTAAAAGCAGCTGAAGATGCTAAAGTCCCTCCCGAATATATTTTCAGAGTGCTGCCGTCGTAAGTACCTGTAATGGCAAGCCACTGAAAAGCAGGTAGTTGATTAGTGTTCGCTGTTGAACTATTGTTGTTTCCAATGGAAAAATATGC
>JAOTUT010000275.1 GCA_029863735.1 Ignavibacteria bacterium | reverse complement strand
CGTTACTAATGCATTAAGTTTTGAGAACGTACGTATTCCTAAAGAAAATTTAATGGGTAGAGACGGAAGGGGATTTTTAATTGCAATGAAAACTCTCGATGCTGGAAGGCTTGGACTGGGAGCTGCTTGTTTGGGTGTTGCAAAAGAATTGCTCGAACTTTCAACTAATTATGCAAAGGAGAGAAAACAATTCGATCACCCGATAAGCTTTTTCCAGGCAGTGCAATTTATGCTTGCTGAAATGGCGACGATGATTTACAATATGGAATCAATTGTTTACCGTACTGCAACTGACTACGACCTCGGGAAGGACATTGCAACACAATCTGCAATGGTAAAACTTTATTGTTCAGATTCTTTAGATGAAATTGTTGACCGGGCTGTACAAGTACACGGAGGAATGGGATATTCGCAGGAGCTGTCGATTGAGCGAATTTACAGAGATTCAAGAATAAACAGAATATTTGAAGGAACAAATGAAATTCAAAAGGGGATTATTGCAAGAGACATTCTTAAAAAAGGTGGAAAAATTTTTTAATTTTGTAAGGAAGCTTTATTTTGAATTTAATGGAAGAAAAATCAGCAGAAGTATCTGAAAAAAGAACTATGAGTAAGAAAAAATTATATTACTACCGGATTTTTGATGACAAGGAAAAACTGAATTATTTGAAGAGTTCTTTATCGCATGAAGAAGTTGAGCATTGGCTGAAAGAATATGAAAGAACCCATCAAAAATATTTTAATCCGGAGTTTATCAGCTATCTGCACGAGCACGATCCAGAAGCAGAAATTATTGAAATAAGCGACATATCATATTAACACCCACCCAATATTTTATGTCGTTTGATTGTTCCCGGCATCCTGTACGGTTAATTGCTGTCCTCCGCCGGGAATAATTTTTTTAAAGATATTCGGTAAATATTATTAATGCCAAAACTTTCAGAAATTATTTCTAAGTTGACAGTCTAAGAATTAAGATTGTATGAAAGAATTTATCTTCAAACCCATCGGTGAAATGACCGATTTGGATTATAGAACCGTTGGCTTCAAATCCGGTCTCGAAATCCACCAGCAGCTTTACACAGATAAAAAATTATTTTGCCGATGTCCTGCCGGAATCTACAGCGATAATTATGATGCGGAAATCTTAAGACACATGCGCCCGACTCTTTCAGAACTTGGTGTTTATGACGGCACAGCTTTGATGGAATTCAAAACAAAGAAAGAAATTATTTACAGAATTAACCGGAACACAGTTTGCACTTATGAAATGGACGACACACCTCCTTTCCTCATTAACGAAGATGCTCTTGATATTGCACTAGGAATAGGGATGTTATACAATTGTAAACTGGTGGATGAACTTCATATTGCAAGAAAACAATATTTAGATGGAAGCATTCCAACAGGTTTTCAGCGAACAGCAATTTATGCAGTTGATGGATGGATACCATACAAAGATAGAAAAGTAAAAATTGTACAGATGTCAATTGAAGAAGATTCCTGCAGAGAAGTTGCTGATTATTCTCATAACAGAATTTATTTGACCGATCGCCTTGGAATGCCGCTGATTGAAACTGTAACCGGACCCGATATGCGAACACCGCAAGAAGTTGCAGAGGTTGGCTGGATCTGTGCAAAGCTTGTAAGAAGCACTCATAAAGTAAGAAGAGGAATTGGTGCAGCAAGACAGGATGTGAACGTGAGTGTTGAAGGCGGAACTCGTGTTGAAATTAAAGGTGTCCCCAAAATTACGATGATACCACTGCTCACTCACAACGAAGCAATGCGGCAATGGAATCTTCTAAGATTAAAAGAAGAGTTGAAAAAGAGAGGAATCACCACTGAAACATTTATAGCCCAGGATTATGATATTACTTCACTAATAAAAAAACCTCATTACGTCCCACTAAAAAATGCAGTAGAAAGTAAGTTAAAAATAAGTTGTGTGGTGCTAAAAGGATTTAAAGAACTCTTACGATGGCAGACACAACCCGATACTTACTTCTCAAAAGAAATATCAGATCGTGTAAGAGTAATTGCCTGTTTAACAACAATACCAAATCTAATTCACTCTGACAGCAAAACCGATACTCTATCATCTTCCGATTGGCAAAAATTAAAAAAGCATGTTGAAGGAACTGATAATGACACTTTGGTTATCGTCTGGGCAAACGATGAAGATATTCAAACTGCCGTTAATGAAATTATCATTCGTGCTAAAGAAGCGACAATAGGAATTCCATCTGAAACCAGACAAGCGCTTAGCGATGGCACAAATGGTTTTGAGAGAATACTTCCCGGAGCGGACAGAATGTATCCAGACACTGATTTGCCGCCGAAACAAATTGAAGCCGATCGTATTAATAAAATTAAATCCTGGCTGCCGGAACAATTCTGGAAAAGACAGTCGTGGTATAAAGAACTCAACATTCCGCCTGATACAATTGATGAGCTTTCAATTTCAAAATATGCCGAGCTATTTAAGAAAGCTGTAAATGAGTGGAAAGTAAACCCTGTGACAGCTGCAGTTGTTCTTATGCAGTATCCGAAAAGATTAAAGAAAAGCAATCTTAACACTGATTTGATTGATGAAGAAATGATGTCATCAATTCTAAAAACTTATGCTGATGGTAAGCTCACTGCAGATTTTATTCTGAATGCTCTTAAGATGAGTGCTGAACTCGGAATGTTTGTTGAAGAAATTATTCCGCAGCCAATTAATGATTCTGACCTTGAAAGAGAAATTTTACTTGCGGAAGAGCAGATGCAGAAGATGAAGTTTATTAAGAAAGAAAACACCGTTAGTATAATGATGGGAATTTTAATGAAAAAGCTTCGGGGCAGGGTAAGTGCAAGAAAGGTTTCCCAGAAAGTTAGACTCCTTCAGAAGGATTTAAAGAATGTCAAACAATAACGATTACAAAGGGTATAGAGGACGAGCTCTAGAAACTTTACAAAGGTTTAAGGCACTGGTTTGGAGTGATGTTGAGATTAGCACTGCAGATGGAGACTTTAAAGGCTTAATACTTCCCAGATCAGAAACTGCTGACGAATTTCATATTGTTTTGAAAATTCCAGTCGGTTATAATATTGGAATAGCTGCAAAGAGAATTCAGGCGATTAAAATTCTTGGAAGAAAAGAAGCTCACTACAAAATCCCTGAAAAAGAATTTCCATACGACCATAAAAAACCAAGAGTAAAACTTCTCGGAACAGGTGGAACAATTGCAAGCAGGCTTGATTACAGAACAGGTGCAGTTATTCCAGCCTTTTCTCCAGGTGAACTCTATGGTTCCGTTCCCGAACTAGCAAATTACTGCAATCTTGAGACCGAAAAACTTTATGGCGAGTTCAGTGAGAACATTGGTCCGTATCATTGGAAAGGTGTCGCTGAAGCAATCGGAAAAGAAATTGAAAAAGGTGTTCAGGGAATTGTGATCGGTCATGGAACAGATATAATGCATCATACTGCAGCCGCATTATCTTTTATGATTCAAAACTCCCCTGTACCGATTGTTATGGTTGGATCGCAGCGTTCAAGCGACAGGCCTTCATCAGACGCCGCACTCAATTTGATTCACTCTGTAAAAACAGCTGCTGAAAGTGATAT
>JAOTUT010000274.1 GCA_029863735.1 Ignavibacteria bacterium | reverse complement strand
CATCCGGAGTAATAATGAACACCAATTCTTTGAATCATCTCGACTATTATCGGCTACCCTGGAACTTAACAGATAATTCAATTTCCTGGCTTGAACCAACTGCCAAATGCAATCTTTATTGTGAAGGTTGTTACAGATTAAATGAAAAAGATGGACATAAAACCATTGAGCAGATAAAAGGCGATCTCGATGTATTCGTTAAATTAAGACATGCTGATGGCGTTTCAATCGCTGGTGGCGATCCTTTAACTCATCCGGATATAATCGAAATTGTTAAGGAAGTTAAAAAGAGAAATATGAAACCTATCATTAATACAAATGGGTTGGCATTAACAAAAGAACTATTGCACGAACTGAAAAAAGCTGGTGCTTTTGGTTTTACATTTCACATCGACAGTAAGCAAGGAAGACCTCACTGGAAAAATAAAAATGAGATAGAACTGAATGAATTGAGATATCATTTTGCTATAATGTTAGCCGATGAAGGAAACATTTCCTGTGCTTTTAACTCAACGGTTTATGAAGATACGATGAAATATATTCCTGAAATGATTAAGTGGGCACAAAACAATATTGACATAGTTAATGTTATGGTGTTCATTCTTTATCGTGCAGTTAACAACAGTGAATACGATTTTTATCTTGGATCTAAAAAAGTTGATATGGGTGAATTGGTTTATAATGAAGATCCTGTAACACGGGCAGATATACTGGCTCCTGAAGTAGTTGAATTGATTAGAAAAGATAATCCTGACTTTGACCCTTGTGCATATTTGAACGGCTCAGAAAAACCAGATTCTTTCAAATGGCTCCTAACAGGAAGATTGGGAACAAAGAAAAAAATATATGGTTATGTTGGAAGAAAAGGGATGGAAATGGTACAGATGTTCTACCATCTAATGTATAATAAATATCTTGCCTATGCAGCACCAAAATGGACTCGCAAAGGTAAAAGTATGCTTCTAATGGGAGCGTTCGATAAAAAACTTAGAAAAGCATTCTTCAATTTTTTTAAGAATCCTCTTAACATTTTTAAGAGATTACACTACCAATCAGTAATGATTATTCAGCCGGTTGATTTTCTTCCGGATGGAAGACAGAGTATGTGTGATGGTTGTCCAGATATTACTGTCTGGAATGGTCAGCTAGTTTGGTCTTGCAGAATGGAAGAGCAATTAAAATTTGGACATAATCTTAAAACTTATCCGAAAGATTTTTTGAATTGACATTTAAGAGTCGAACAATTAAGCCGCTTTTCTGAGCGGCTTTTTTATTGCTATTCCAATAACTCATCTCTATTTTTACGACATAAAATATGCGCCCGTAGCCTGCCTTCATTGATAAATCAATTCCGGCAGGTAAACTCAATCCGTCTTCTCCCGATAATTCGGGATTCGCCGGACAGGCTGGATAGAGCATTTTTAGCATTAGGTTTTTTTAATAAATAATTACGCGCCCGTAGCTCAACTGGATAGAGCATCAGACTTCGGATCTGAGGGTTGTGGGTTCGAATCCTACCGGGCGTACTCCTTTCTTAATTAAAGAAGAAAAAATTTGTTACTAATTTTTATTTACTCCATACTACTTACTAAATACTCCATACTAGAGTGATTTTCAACGAAGAGACATATCGGTTTATGTTTGCTGCTTTACAGGAAGCTGAGAAAGCTCTAGAAGAAAATGAAGTTCCAGTCGGAGCAGTTGTTGTGAAGGATAATAAGATTATCGGTCGTGGTTACAACCAGGTAGAAAGATTAAAAGATGCAACTGCTCATGCAGAAATGATTGCCTTAACATCTGCTTCGAGTACAATTGGCAACTGGCGGTTAAATGAATGTTCAGTTTACGTAACACTTGAACCTTGCATCATGTGTACTGGAGCTTTATTGGCTTCCCGAGTAAAAGATCTCTTTTTTTCAACTTTCGATCCTAAATTTGGTGCATGCGGCAGTGTTTATAATCTAGCTGAAGATGGAAAGACAAATCACAAAATCAATGTTTACTCCGGTATTTATTCAGAAGAAAGCAAAAATCTACTTAATGAGTTCTTCAATAAATTAAAAAATAAAAGTGGTTTAAAATTTACGCCACCTACGGCTTGAGACTGCCTGATTATTTCTATAATTTGCAATAAAAAAAATATTCTTATGCGATTACTCTTATTCGGAGCGCCCGGTGTTGGAAAAGGAACCCAGGCAAAATTACTCTCTGCAAAATTCAACATACCACATATTTCCACAGGTGATATCTTAAGGCAAGCTGTTAAAGATCAGACTGAACTTGGTAAAAAGGCTCAGGAGATTATGAGCAGAGGTGATCTTGTTCCAGATGATGTTATGATTGGAATAATAAAATACAGATTGAGTAAGAGTGATTGCACCACTGGTTTTATTCTTGATGGTTTTCCACGAACAGTTAAACAAGCTGAGGAACTTGATAGTCTTTTAAACGATATGAATATTGGTAATATCAGATTGATCAATATTTTTGCAGATGAAGAAGAAATAATAAAAAGACTTAATAACAGAAGAGCCTGCAAAGAATGTGGGCATATCTATTCACTTGCCGAAATTAAAAACACATATTCTTGTCCCAATTGCAAATCACAAAATAGTTTTTATTTAAGGGACGATGACAAAGAAGAAGTTATCAGAAAACGAATGGAAGTTTTTCGTAAAACAACGGAACCTGTACTGAAGCATTACGAAAAGCAAGGTAAAGTGATTTTAATAAATGGGTTGGGTTCGGTTGAAGAAGTGAATAATGAAATTTTAAAAACTTTAGAATACTGATATTTAGTTTTCCGTCTTCTGCTTGATGATTGCTTTCCGCGCTCTTCCATCATCTAGTTTTATGACTCTTTCATTAGCTTTTTTTACCAAATCATAATTATGGGTTACAACTAATACCGCAGTACCTCGTTTATTTATTTTTTTAAGTAGAGCTAATATTTCCGCTGATGTTTCCGGATCAAGGTTACCGGTTGGTTCATCAGCTAATATTAATATGGGATCATTCAGTATTGATCTTGCTATAGCCACTCTTTGTTGTTCACCACCTGATAACTCGTGAGGCTTGTTTAATCTTTTATGTGAAAGGCCGACTTCACTTAGTGCTTCATTTATTTTTTTCTTAATCTCTTTAGAAGACGTTCCGGTAACTTTCATCACATAAGCAAGATTTTGATAAACATCTCTATCTGGTAACAGCTTGAAGTCTTGAAAAATAACGCCAATCTTTCTTCTTAGTAAAGGAATTTGAGCCGGTTTAATCGTCTGTGAATTAAAATCAGCAATACGAACGTTTCCTGTAAGAGGAAACTGATTCATGTATATCAATTGCATCAATGTGCTTTTGCCTATTCCACTTTTGCCAATAATAAAAACGAATTCACCATAATCAAGTTCCAGATTCAGATTCGTAAAAACCGGCTGGTTCCTGTAATGAAATTCCACGCTGTCAAAAGAAAGCATCATTAATAAATTTTCCTCATTACAAATTGAGCCCTTTGTGATTTCTGATTAACATCTTTGAAAGTGAAACAATCAAAACAAAACTCAGTATACAATCCTGCTTTTTCTGCAAGCTCAAAGTAAATCGAGATGTCATAAATTTTTTGTTTG
>JAOTUT010000273.1 GCA_029863735.1 Ignavibacteria bacterium | reverse complement strand
TTTTCTGATTGGCATATTTTCTCCTTTGCTTTTCTGTGATAAGATAATAGAAATTGAATGTCCTAAGTTAATATTAATAACCAAAAAATCGTTGAAATAATTCAATTAATGAGTAAAATTTTAGCAAAATCTTTTTAATTACATAAATTGGTAGAGAATATTTTAAAAGATTGGCTAGAATATCCTTCGGAGTAGAAGTATGCAAAATAAAATCACTCATGTAAAAAAGAGAAGCGGCGCAATAGTTCCATTCAAACAGGAAAGGGTTATCAATGCTATTTACCGTGCTGCTGTGGCAGTCGGCGGCAGGGATAAAGAAACAGCTGAAGAACTGGCTGAACAGGTTGTCAGGTTATTAAATGAAAAGTTTGATGAAAAAACGTATCCGCATATCGAGGATGTTCAGGATGTTGTTGAAAAAGTTTTAATTGAAAAAGGTCACGCAAAGGTTGCAAAGGAATATATTCTTTACAGGGAAGAAGCTGCTAAACGTAGAGATGAAGAAGGTAGAATTAATTCCAAGCTGAATGAAAATATTCCCTGGTCAAAGGTATGGAAGAATTTGGATTGGGCAGTTGGGCATAAACTTAATATAATTGAAATGCTGAATGAAAGAGTTGCAAAAGGTGAGTTTGCACAAATCGTTCACGAATCAGAAGCGCTGTATGAAGATGATGTGGAACTCTCTGCCAGATTAATTATTGAACGTCTCAAAGATTTACGTATGGTTATGATAAGCGGACCATCCTCCTCCGGAAAGACAAGCACAACAGTAAAGCTTGAACAAAAGCTGATTAAAAAAGGATACCGGTTCAAAGCTTTGAATGTAGATCACTACTTTTTTGATCTAGAGTTCCATCCCAAAGATGAATTTGGCGATTACGATTTTGAAACGCCACAAGCACTTGATCTTACTTTAATAAATGAGCACCTTGTTAAACTGAGTCAGGGTAAAAAAGTTTTAATCCCAAGTTACGATTTCAAAACAGGAACACGAATACTTGATGTTACTCCAATGAAACTGGAGAAAGACGAAATACTTTTGATCGACAGTTTACACGGACTCTACCCTGATTTCAGCAAAGACATTCCGATTGATGTAAAGTTCAAATTATACCTTGAACCGCTTTTACAGATGAAGGGTCCTGATGACAAGTACATCAGGTGGACAGATATTCGATTGATCAGAAGAATGCTTCGCGATTTTGCACACAGAGCTTACAATCCAACTCAAACTCTTGAACATTGGCATTATGTGCGTTCAAGTGAAATGAGAAACATTATTCCCTACAGCAACACTGCGGATTTTATTATCAGCAGTGCAATGCCATATGAGCTTTGTTTATACGCTCACAAGCTAACTAAAGATTTTACTGAGTGGGAGAAAAAGTATAAAGATAATCCGCTCAAGACAGATGCTTATGAAAGGGCTTCACGATTAGCTTATTTATTAAAACACATCACTCCGGTTGAAGATGATTCCCCTGTTCCGCAAGACTCAGTGTTGAGGGAATTTATTGGCGGAAGCAGTATTGTTCATTAATGTAAACTATTATTGAGTTAAGAGAATATTATTTCAAAAGAACCATCTTCTTGATTTCAACAAATGAACCTGCTTGAAGTCTATAGAAGTAAATTCCGCTCGGGAAATCTCTTCCTAAAAATTCAACTTCATATTCTCCAGGTTTTTTCTCTTCATCAACAAGTGTAGTTATTTCATTTCCTAAAACATCATAAATCTTTAAAGTGACGAACTGAGATTGCTTCCCCCGCTCAAGCGGGGTCGCAATGACATTTCTGGGAATGGTGAACCGAATTTTTGTTGAAGGATTGAATGGATTTGGAAAGTTCTGATAAAGAGAAAACTTTTCAGGAAAAACTTGCTCAACATTAACTTCGGTTACAGGATTATTTGTAAAAAGAATAAGAAGATCCTGAAGTTCATCAATTCCGGTCATGTCCATATCGCCATCGTTATCCCTGTCGTGAAAAACAGCACAGCTCCCTGCCTGGTTTGAAGGCAAGTCATTTCGATTAATAAAGACACCCGTTCCATCGTTCTCATATAGTGTGAAGTTAGCACCTGTGAAATTGCTGGTGACAATATCCAAATCCAAGTCTCCGTCAACATCACCTAAATCTACTGAAATAGGAAATTGCCCAACTGTATAATTTACAGGAGATGAAAGATTCCCTTTATTATCACACAACACGACTGAAAAACTTGATCCACTCGAGTTCGCACAAACCACATCAGGTATAGTATCATTATTAACATCACCGGAAACGACCATCCAGGGACCATTACCAACTGTAACTTTATCGCTGAAAGTAAAACCCCCGTTCCCATCGCCTAACCAGAGAATAACCTCATCGGAATAAATTGCACCAAGGAATAAATCCATAATACCATCTCCGTTTACATCGGAAGTTGCAGCAGCAGTCTCGCCATTTCCACTTCCTTCAAAACTAAATGGTAATGAAAAAGTCCCGTCTCCATTGTTGATTAAAACAGATACATTATTTCCATCTCTATTAGCAGTGACTATATCTGGGAATCCATCACCATCCGCATCCAAAATCACTAAGCCTCTAATTCCGTTATCAGCAGTATAATTCTGAATAGACGAGAAGTTTCCTGTTCCATCTCCCGTAAAAACAGTTACTTTATTGTTTGTGCTGTTGCCGAGAGTGAAATCCATCAATCCATCAAGATTATAATCGAACCCTTCATTAGTACTTGGTCTTGATCCACCGGCAATAGTAAAAATTGAAAAATTATTGTAACCTCCTTGCTGGTCACTCATAAAAACTCGTATATCTGCTGGAATTTCATTTGGCACAATGAAATCACTCCAGCCATCTGCATCAAGATCACCAGCATATGTACCATAAGTTTGGATCCAGCCTTCTCCAGGTTCTCTTACATTAATTGTCTGAGTTCTGATTAAAGCCATTGTTCCCGAAAGTGTTCTAGTCCAAAAATTCCAGGCAAATCCGCGTTGAAGAAAATTACCCTCAGTATCTTTAATTCCTTTTGAAAGAGAAACAGTTACCTGTTCGCCATAAAAAAAATTTTCGTTGGGATTAAAATGAATTGAAGTTGTATCGTTAAACGAAAAAATCGTCCCTCGGTGAACACCAGACCATCTACCCCATACCTGGAAGGTAGTATCGTTGAATGAAGTAATATCAACTGCTTTGTTAAAGTCAATGGATATCTCCAGCGTTGGTAGGAAATTCATTGATTGAGGTGATGGAGTAACATTCATTACCTCAAGGCTAACTTGAGCAGCTAGTTGCACATTTAATAACAGAATACTGGAAAACAATTTAATAGGCTTCATCTTTTACACTTCATTTTTAAGTTTAATATAAGATTTTTCAAGAGAAAATAAACTAAATAAAAGCAGTTTATCTTTGATAGTGAATATTTATAATTTTCAAGTGCAAATAAATTTCTTTACCGAATACTGCGGAGATTGTATATGAAAACAACTATTTCACTACTAACCCTCACCGTATTTTTTTCTCTTCTATCATCTCTCTTTGCACAGGATCAGAAAAACAGAGGAGTCTTTGAGGAAGAAAAAGACGGTTTCTATAAAAATGAGATCCTGAAGAGT
>JAOTUT010000272.1 GCA_029863735.1 Ignavibacteria bacterium | reverse complement strand
AAACTTTTGGGTTATGAGGGTATTCCTTGGAAGATTCTAGTTAATGAATTACTTGATGCCGGATTACCCACAATTGGTAGATGGGGTGGGGCTAAAAGCGCTCACTCAGATGCACTACTTTTAGGAGCAGGAATGAACTGGCATTTATTTGAAACAATAGATATCCTTAAATATAGTACGGGGGATACACTTCATCTTTCAGTATCTCCCTTACTAACTTTACCACCTATCAATATGTTAAATAATGAGCAGTTATCTGTTCCTGGTGTTCCATTTCCTAATTTATATAATCAACAATATGTAAGCTATGGTGTCATAGATGGCACAAACATTGGATATATATACTTATGTGCAGAAGTGGAAGGAATCTCAGACCAACAGTTTTATGAAGCTGTTACTGCACTCGAGGAAACCGACGCATTAATTATCGATATGAGATTGAATTTTGGTGGGTGGGCTTTCTTTAATAACTCATTGGAAATACTTTTCAATGAATCACATTTGACTATTGAAGATGCTTATCGATGTAATATTAATGATTTTACATTATGCCCTTCTGGAAATAGCAGTGTATTTAGCGTTCCAGGGAATCCACCAGCATTATATGATAGACCAATTGCTATTTTTCTTGGACCCACCTGTGTGAGTATGGGAGATATAACAGCCCAAAGATTCCGCTATCATCCAACAGTTAGATTTTTTGCTAAATCCAGTGCTGCAAGTTTGGGGGATAACGTACTCATAGTAAATTTTCCAAATTGGCATATAAAATATTCTATCAGTGATATGTTCCACGTTAATGAGCCTGGGGAATACTTAAATAGGACTGAGTTTCCCATTGACTATCCTGTCTGGTTCGATCCCAGTGATGTAGCCAATGGATATGATACTGTTGTTGAAGAAGCATTAGAGTGGATGAACAACTTAGTTTATGGTCACGATGTAACAACCAATAAGAATTATGCATTACCTGGAATTGACACTATTACAGTATTAGCCACTGTTGAAAATCCCAATTCGCATAATGTAAGTGCTCAAGTATTTATCAAAGATTTAGATAATACAATAATTGATTCGCTCGAACTTTTTCCAACAGAAAGTGGCGATATCTGGCAGGGTGAATGGCTTGTTTCTAATTTCGAGAATAACTTCAAGCTTGACATCAAAGCGACCGATCTAACAACCGGCGAATCATTCACAATTGAAAATGTAAATCGTATCACAACGGCTGGACCTGTAACACTGGATAGTGTGTACGTTTTCGAAGGAACAAACTATTTTTCTATAACACCTTTTTTGAAGAATCAATCAGCTGATTCAACAATAAAAAATGCATCTGTCAGGCTTATTTGCCATGATCCCTGGATAATATCTATTAATCCAAACTCAAGAGGTTTACCAAATATACCTCCAGGTGTTATGGTAAATCCCTCGGCTCCGTTTACAGTTACGGTAGATACATTAACATTCCCAGGCTATTTCAATTTCAAAGTGGACGTATTGAGCGATGGATGGGTATACTGGACAGACTCGATGCGGGTACCGCCAATTGCGATTATAAGTATCAATCCACTAGTACTAAATTTTGGTGAAGTAGCAATTGATAGTTCTGCAACAAAGACATTCACCATAACCAATTATGGTGATGAGGATTTGATCATTAGTCACATTGGAAGTAATGAACCAGTATTTACTGTAAACATAACGAATGCAGTTGTTCCTCCCGACAGCAGTGAGGATGTTGAAGTTACTTTCACACCAACTGGATCAATATCTTTTAATGGAAAAATAGAAATAACTCATAACGCTGCAGGAAGTCCAGACTCCGTTATTGTTACAGGTGATGGTGTTACAGGAATTAAGGATGAATTATTAAATACAATACCTACAGAATTTATAGTATATCAGAACTACCCAAATCCTTTTAACCCGAGTACCTCAATAATTTTTGGTTTACCCGAAGTTGTGAAAGTAAGGTTAGTACTGTTTAACCTTTTGGGAGAAGTAGTGGCTAAATTGGTTGATGAAGAGAAAACAGCAGGTTATTATACGGTAGAGTTCAACGCAGCTAACCTGCCAAGCGGAGTTTATTTCTATCAACTTAAAGCAGGAGAATTTATCGAGACGAAGAAAATGTTATTGCTGAAATAAAAATTACAGTAGGGACAGGTCGCGACCTGTCCCTACACATCAAATATTTAATCATCCACAACTAGGAGGTTATTATGAAAAACTTATTTTGTTTATCTCTCATCATTATTTTAACATTATTTATCACACCATTAAATGCTCAGGTTCAGCTAGGTCTGCAGGCAGGAGCCAATCTTGGGGATGTTTCACTGGACCCGACACCTGAAGGTGTTACAACTGGTATGCGAGCTGGACTTATGTTTGGCGGTGTGTTTTTTTACAGTTTTTCACCAATAATAGGTTTACAAGTCGAGCCGGCATATGTTCAGAAGGGTGCAACAATTGATATTACCCAGACAGAAAATGGGATGACTGTAAAATTAGAAGGGACTCTTACAGGGGACTACATTGATATTCCAGTTCTGCTGAAAGCATCTTTTGGAGAAGGACCAGTTAAACCATATTTATTAGCCGGTGCTTCTATAGCATTTTCACTTGGTGATGCTATAATAGAGTTAGATAACGCTACAATAGACGGACAGTCTATTCCGATTGATCAAAGCGAAGATACGGTAAAAGTTAAAAGTACTGATATTATACTGAACTTTGGCGGCGGAGTAATAATTCCTGCAGGCCAGGTAAATATTTTTGTAGAAGCCCAGTATAATTTGGGACTATCAAATGTGAATGATGAACCAACGAGTCCTGGAGAAGAAGACATGACGATCAAGACTACGGGTATTCAGATTAAGGCAGGTGTATTGTTTCCATTATAGCATTTAACTGAAATAACTGGTGAGTATAAAATGATTATTGTTGAAAAACTGAAAAATAAAAAATATTTATTGCTGATAGTTATCTGTTGGGTATTTATTAGTTGCAATGAAGACCCCCCGGTAGCAACTTCGGATGAACCACTTGGTTATACAAGTGTTGGTCCACCGGCCCAATCCTTAACGGAGTTTGAAAATATTCTGGAAAGGATAAGAACTGATTTAAAAATTCCCGGATTTTCTGCAGCAATAACTAAAAACAGAAAAACAGTTTGGGCTAAAGGATTTGGACGTTCAAACAAAGAAAGAGGAATTAATGCAACACCCGAAACTGTCTATCATCTGGCTTCTCTTACAAAACCATTTGCTGCAACTATTATCATGCAGCTTATCGAAGAAAACAAACTAACTCTTGAAACTCCAATATCAGATTACGGAATAGAATTAGGCACACAGGGAGTTATACGAGTGAAACATTTAATGTCACATACATCCGAAGGAGTTCCCGGTTCACATTATAATTATAGCGGAAACAGGTACGCTTATCTCGATGTAATAATTTCTGGCGCTTCGGGTAAAACTTTTTGCCAGTTACTAAATGAGAAAATAATATTACCTCTGAATTTGAACCTGACAGCACCTTATCCTTTCTCCCCCGATAATTGTTTACAAAATAATCAGGTTCTTGAACAACTGGCTCGAGGATATACTCCCAATGGTCAGTACATA
>JAOTUT010000271.1 GCA_029863735.1 Ignavibacteria bacterium | reverse complement strand
TAACAAGCTTGAAGTATTTACTGCAATCGAGCTTGGACACATTTTCAAGCTCGGCACAAAATATTCTGAAGCACTAAAAGCATTTTATCTTGATGAAAAAGGAGAAGAACATCCGATAGTCATGGGAAGCTACGGTATCGGTGTTGATAGAATTATGGCTTGTTATGTTGAACAGAATCACGATGACAAAGGAATTATATGGAATAAAGCATTAACACCTTTTGATATTCACCTGATTGCCTTGAATATGAAAAACGAAAATGTGGTTTCCTCAGCAGAAAAAATTTATAACGATCTGAATAAAGCTGGTTATGAAGTTTTGTTCGATGATCGTGATGCCGCCGCAGGATTCAAATTTAACGATGCTGATTTACTCGGTATACCAGTTCAGATTGTAGTTGGTGAAAGGAAATTAAAAGACCACAAATGTGAAATGAAAGTCAGGAAAACGGGTGAGAGATCTGATGTTGAGTTGATTAATCTGGAAGCAAAGCTAAAAGAAATAATTAATACATTGGTATAAAAAAGAGACGCATCAGCGATGCGTCTCTACAAATTAAAAGCTGTCACGGTCGAACCGTGACATCCACTAATTATAATTTACTATCTCCATCTGAATAGGTTGGTCCTGAATCTAAATCCGGTTTCCCTTTCAAAGAATCCCAGATCATATAAGCACAAAGTAATGCAAACATCACAATTCCAATTAATTCTGCGGAATGTGATTCAGCCCATTCTAAATTAACCCAGTTAAATCCTTGCCATCTTAGAATAGCACTAATAACTCCCATCAAAGCACCACCTGCAATAAATCCTGAGGCAATTAAAGTTCCTCGTTCTCTTCTTGCAGTATTAATTTTTTCATCTTTACTTCTTGTAGAAACAAAGTGAGCAATTAATCCACCAACTAAAAGAGGTGTGTTAAGTTCAAGTGGGATATACATTCCGAGAGCAAAAGCAAGTGCAGGCACCTTTATCATTGTAAGAACTAAAGCAAGGATAGCTCCCACAATGTATAGTGTCCACGGTGCCGGCTGCTGGTCCATCAAAGGTTGAATAACTGCTGCCATTGCATTTGCCTGAGGTGCAACTAAAGCTCCATCTCCAACGAAGCCATAAGTTTCATTTAAAATCATTATTACAAATCCAACTGTGAGTGCGGAAACCAGTACACCTAAAAACTTCCATTGTTCCTGCTTTACAGGTGATGAACCTAACCAGTAACCTATCTTTAAATCAGTAATAAATCCACCAGCCATTGATAATGCGGTACAAACAACTCCGCCAATTATTAGTGCGGCAATCATTCCGGATTCCCCTTTTAATCCAACAGACGTTAGAATAATTGAGGAAAGAATGAGAGTCATTAATGTCATTCCGCTAACCGGGTTTGTTCCTACGATTGCAATTGCGTTTGCTGCAACAGTAGTAAACAGGAATGAAATTACAAGGACAATAAGTAATCCAGCCAGTGCCCATCCGATATTATATACAACACCCATATAAAAGAAAACTAAAAGAAGAATAGCTGTAAGCACTATTCCAATGACAATTATTTTCATTGGAAGATCTCTCTGTGTTCTCAGCTGCGTACTGTTTTCATGCTTCTTTTCAAATATTTCTTTGAATCCTAAAGAGATAGCATCGCGTATAATTTTGGAAGAGCGAATAATTCCGATAACCCCTGCCATTGCAATACCGCCGATGCCAACGTGTCTAACATACTGGCTGAAAATTTCTTCTGCACTCATTGCTGAAATTAATTTTGTAGCTCCTGTCCCGAAAGTTTCAGTAAGTCCACCGCCGATGAAAGAAATAATGGGGATCAACAAATACCAGGAGACAAAAGAACCAGCAGCTATTATTGCAGCGTATTTTAGTCCTACGATGTAGCCAAGTCCCATTACTGCTGCACCAAGATTCAACCGAAAGACGAGTTTGAATTTATCTGCGAGGAATTCGCCAACGCCTACTACTCTGGTTGTAAATACTTCGCTCCACCAGCCAAATGTTGCTATAATAAAATCATAAGCACCACCAATTAATCCACTTACAACAAGCACCAAAGCTTGCTTCCCACCTTTTTCACCAGCAACAAGTATTTCTGTTGTAGCCGTGGCTTCAGGAAAAGGATACTTGCCATGCATTTCAGCAACAAAATATTTTCTGAATGGTATTAGGAAAAGTATTCCGAGCACTCCACCGAAAGCGGAAGCTAAAAATATTTGAAAAAATTCGACTTCAAGATTCAGTATGTATAATGCTGGAATTGTGAAGATTGCACCGGCTACAATCAATCCGGAGTTTTGTCCAATAGATTGAATAATCACATTTTGTCCCAGCGGGCTCTTAATCTTTATTAAGGTTGAGACACCAACTGCAATGATCGCAATAGGGATTGCTGCTTCAAATACCTGTCCGATTTTCAATCCAAGGTAAGCTGCTGCTGCAGAAAAAAGTACTGCCATAATCAAACCCATAATTATGGAATACGGAGTAATCTCCTGTGGAGTTGTACTTGCAGGCATTAATGGAGTGTATTCCTCGCCCGGTTTCAGCTCTTTGTAAGCATTATCCGGCAGACCCTTTATTGCTCCTGATGTATGTTCACTCATAAAGTTTCCTCTTAGAATTTGAATTTAATTGGTAGTTCATATTCTGTTTTTTCAGATGTTGAAGATTCAATTGAAATTTTCCCGATAGGCTGTGAATTTTTCGGGAAGAATTCATTGGGCACATCAAAATTAATTTGCAGCTGCTTTGGCAGAGATGGATACAAAGTAACACTTGACTTTCTTTCACTTAGAACATTAAAGTTGTATTCAGCTTTAAAAGTTGTGACTTCTGTAATATCAATATTAGCAAAACTAGATTCGTGTGCAAACCCAGGCACAATTACAAATTCATACTCAGTTGAGTCAGCATCTGATGAATTTTTAACACTAAGACTGCCGTTACTAAAACTTAGTGCATCGCTATTTACTTCAAATCCTTCGTTATCATAAATTAATAGAGCCATGTCTGTAAGTTTACTAAAATCTGTCTTGCTCATTTCAAGCTTGAATTCCTTTGACTGCTCACCTTTCCTTAGAATAAACGGCATACTGAATTTTTCACTGCCGCTTATTGTAACTTCGTGAGGTACTTCATAGCCTGTAAATTGACCTTTCAAATTATAACTTGAATGGGTATTAAATAAATTCACAATTTCAATCTGGTTATTAATTTGATCAACAATCTTATCATCAAGCCTATTAATTCCATAGAACTGAACCGCAATATCATAAGTTGAAATACCCTTTGCACGGAAATGTCCATCAACAACAACCTCATATACCCCTGGTTCAAGATTGAAGTAGCTTCGCTCGACTTCATTTTTGCCCTCAAGTGTATGAACTGATGGAGAGACGCTCATTCTAATACCGTTGGGATCAAAAAGATAGTACCTGACACGAGCATATTCATTATTTGAAGCAGCCAGTTTTATATTCATTCCTGTCTGACCAGCGGGCAGTTCGACAAAATATCTTTTAAATAATCCTTGTTCCACTTTGTCTGCATTCCAGCTTCTGCTGAAGTTATCTTCATAATTAAACCTGTAAGGTATAACTACTGTTGCCAGCATATTGAATTCGGGGAA
>JAOTUT010000270.1 GCA_029863735.1 Ignavibacteria bacterium | reverse complement strand
TAAGCACCACTGAAGGTGTTCCTGAACCAGAGTTTCGGGATGTTCAAGATTTACATACTTATAAAAAAGAAGGACTTTATAATCATTCACAAGAACTATTCTCCCAGAGCTTTTGCATATCTGATTTAATCACAAAATACGTATAGTATTTCAAGACAAACTCTTTTAAATATTTTATATCAAAGATAATTTGAGATGATCAAAACAACTATAGCAAATAGTCTGAATTGAAATAATTTTCTGGAAATTATCTTTAATTTTTCCGATGGAACTTACAGAAATGCTTTTATAAGACTGAAAGTCTTAATTGAATGACTTCGTTTAGATAGGAAATATTTAACTGAAAAGATTCTTACACTTCATTCAGCATGAGCTGTTTATTTTCAGTTGTAACTTTTATTAATTTTTTCTCGAATATAACAGAGAATAGGGAACCTTTATTCTTTTCACTTTGAACTGAGATAAGTCCTTTATTGAGAGTGACATATTCCTTCACCAATGCAAGACCCAATCCATTTCCTTCGTATTTTCTGGTTTGTCCAGCATCTTCCTGAGAGAAAGGTGTGAAAAGATGTTTAATGTACTTCTCGGACATTCCAATACCGGTATCTTCAACTTTTATGATTAATTTATTGTCCTCATAATCATCAATTGTAACGCTGACGTGTCCACGCTGAGTGTATTTAATTGCATTTCCAATTAGGTTCTGGAATACCTGTCCAATTGTATACCTGTCAGCTGATATCTCTGAACTAGAGGAATTATTGGTGAAAAATATCTCCAGTCCTTTTTCTTTGCCGAGGTTAGTAAACTCTATTGAAAGGTTTTTTAAGTCTTCAGCAAGATTGAATTTTTCAAATTTTGCCTTATAATTTCCACTCTGTACGGCTGACATTGATAAAATCATATCGATCGTTCTTTGAAGCCGTTTACCAGCATTATCCACAGCGTGTAAAATGGAAACCATCTCAGTATCTTTCATTCCAATCTCATCAGCAATAATTGGAATTGATGGAAGAATAACATTTAGCGGTGTTCTTATTTCATGCGACATCTGAGCAAGAAAAGCACTTTTAAGTCTGTCAGATTCTTTAGCTTTGTCAAGAGCTGTCTCTAATTCAGCCTGCACTCTTTTAATTTGAGTAATATCGAGCACCTGTAAAAGAGTACTAATTAGCTCTTCATTTTCGTCTTTTATACGGATTGACTTAATGAGTGCAAAAAGTTTCCGTCCATTTCTCTTTGTTAACTTACATTCGAGATCAAGACTTTCACTTTCCATAATCATTTGATAGGGTGATCTGAGACTACCAAGTGAATTACTTTCAAAAAAGTTTTTTATATTCATTCTAGCTATTTCTAATTCATCGTATCCAACAGTATCGCAGAATGCTTTATTAGATTTAACTACTTTTCCTTCTTTGGACACAATCACCATCCCGATTGGTGCACTGTCGAAGAGTATTTTGAACATCTCCTCGGTCTTCTTTAAGAATGATTCAGCTTTTTTCCTGTTGTTTATCTCAATATCAAGCTCATATATTTTTTCACGAAATGCATCCTGAAGCCGTTCATTCAGTGTGCTCACTTCTACTGAAGATTTATCAAGCTCATTGAGGATATTATAAATTTTCTGTGCAAGCAAACCGATTTCATTGTTCTTAAATTTGGTTAATAAAATTTTTTGCTCTTTAATATCTGATTTGCTCAATGCAGCTATAAGCTTTGTTACTGGACGGAAAGAAATTGAACTCAGGAAGTAGGTAAATACCATACCTCCCAATAAAATAGTCAAACTGAAAAGTGCCGTTAAGTATGTTTTTTTCTTAAGATCTGTTGCAACCAAACCTGCCTCTAATCCCAAATACACTTTGCCAATACTATTACTTCTAAGCATTAATGGTAATACTACCCGGTAAGTAGTTTCATCAAAAGAAATATTATCATTATTGTTTGCAGCAACATATAAATAGTATTCAGCTATATCTAAATGAATGGCATCGATCATATGACCATCTTGATCCTCAATAACCAGGTATTTTACTTCGTTAAGGATCATTAGCTGAAGGAGCTGAGTTTTGTCTTCATTATTATTTGCAACGAAGAACTGAGGATTTAACTCAAGAAAATTTGCCATGATTTCAGATTTAAATGTAAATTTATCTAAAACCTCCTCTTCAAATTTCTGGCTGAAATAACCGTAAATGAATACAGTTATCAGAACGAAAAAAACTGCAAACTGAATTGTTAGGCTTAACTGTAATTTTTGAGGTTTGTAAATCATGATATTATATTCTCTCCTCTAATTGCTAGCTTAAACTCAACATCCTTGCCGGAAATTCCAGACAAAAAATTCATCAAAAAGGAAAGAATTGGTGTTTTAAAAAGAAAAAAGGTGGGTTTAATGAATTTTTATGAGTCAGTTTTAACCTCAAGGGTAAAGTTGATTTCTAAGAATGTAGTCCTTGACGTCAAATTTGCGGGTGGCACCATTTCTATTCATATAGCGAATTTTTCCAAAAACAGAGCGTTCGGTCCAGGCCCTGTCGTGAACACCACCAATGGACCAGGCACAGCCAACATAGCCATTTGGATCTCTTCCATCGAGCTCATACTTATCATTTAAATAGGTGGCAATATTCAATGCCTCTTCGGGGGATTTGCTCCACTCAAGAATTTTTTTTGCCCAATACATTCTCATGTAGCCATGCATTTTTCCAGTAACAAGTAATTCACTTTGTGCTGCATTCCAAAGATCTTCGTGGGTTTTGGCTTGCTCGAACTTTTCTAAGGAATAAACAAATTCTCTTTTATCTTTTCTGTGTTTGTTAAGAGTTTCCTTGGCCCAATCATGAAACCCATCAAACGAATCGTACTTTGAATTGAAATTACAGAAGTTGTCAGATAATTCTCTCCTTATAATAAGTTCCTCAAGAAATGTGTTAACTGATGGGTTGTTTTGATAAAGTTGCTGAATTGTCAGAGCTATTCTTTGTGCAGAAATTTGTCCGAAGTGTAAATAAGGTGAAAGGTTTGATAAAGCTTTTTTATTAGGATCGTTTCTATCTTCTGCATAACATTCAAATTTATTTTCAAGAAAATCTTTTAGTAATAAAGATGCTGCGGATTCACCAGCTTTTATCCAATCAACTTCCTTTACTTCACTATTAATTTTTAATGAGGCTGTTACTCTTTTCCAATCAATTTTATCAGAAGTCAATGATTCAGTCTTGTCCATTTTTTTAATCGATGGAAACTCATCTAAAAATTCAGGTAGCAATTTGTGAATTTTAGGACGAATTGTGTAAGCTGCAAATTCTGTTTTGTTAGATGCAACAAGACAAGGAACTATGTTGTGTGCATCAACTTCATAAAAAGGAATTTCTATTTTCTTTGCGACATCTCTTTTCCAGATTTTCTTTATTCGCAATGGATCGAAATCTGAAATAAGCACTGAAGCATTATGATTTTTAATGAATTTTGGTAATTCTGATTCGGGCTTACCTTCAAGCAAAAAGAAAGGAATGTTATATTTTAGTAACTCTGATTCAACTTCTTGCAAACCTTTAAGCATAAATCCGTACTGGCGGATAGTAGCTTCAAGAAAATCAGTTACAAGATTAAATATAACTGCCAGTGGCTTATTA
>JAOTUT010000010.1 GCA_029863735.1 Ignavibacteria bacterium | reverse complement strand
GTGATTCATAATACTTGCTTTCATATTCCAAAAAGTTTTCAGCTCGTTTGATCAATTCCTCAAATTCATCTTTACCATATTTATTAACATAAGAATCAGGGTCTTCCCCTTTAGGAAGAGAAACAATTTTTACTTCCATATCCCTTTTAAGTAGAATTTCAATACTTCTCATCGAAGCTTTAATTCCAGCAACATCGGCATCAAAAAGCAGCACAACGTTTTTTGTGTATCTGGATAAAAGCTGAGCCTGGTCATCCGTCAAAGCAGTCCCTGAAACGGCGACTACGTTTTTAATTCCACTCTGGTAAAGAGAAATCAAATCCATGTAACCTTCAACAATTATAGCTTTATCCCATCGGCGAATATCATCTTTCGCGAATGAAAGTCCGTAAAGTATTCTTCCTTTAATGTAGATAAGAGATTCAGGTGAGTTAATATATTTTGCACCAGAATCTTTTGTGTTGAGTATTCTTCCTGCAAAGGCAACTACTCTGCCATTAGGAGAAAAAATAGGAAAAATTAATCTCCCTGGCAGTTTGTCATATAATTTACCGTCTGAATTTTTTCCAATTAATCCAAGCTGAATACATTTATCAATATTTAAATTTCTGCTTTTTGCATAGTTGATAAAATTTTCCCACCCCTTCAAAGCATAGCCTAAACCGAATGAACGAAGTGTTTGCGTTTTGATGTGTCGTTCGTGAAGATACTTTCTTGCAAATTCTCCTTCATCATCATTAAGAAGATTGTTCAGGAAATATTTAGCCGCTTCTGTATTGATATCATAAAGAATTTCCTGCTCTGATTGCTGTTCAGTATATTCTTGTTTGTCGAATTCAATTGCTATTCCCTGCTGCTCGGCTAGCTCCTGCACAGCTTCAACAAAAGAAATTTTATGGAATTCCGTTAAAAATTTAAATACGTTACCACCAGTATGGCATCCGAAACAGTGAAATATTTGCTTCTCCTCACTGACAGTAAAGGATGGGGTTTTCTCTGAGTGAAATGGACAAAGCCCGATGAAATTTTTTCCTCTTTTTCGGAGCTGAACATATGGTGATATTACATCAACAATATCAACTGATTCTCGTATTTCTTCTATTTTAGATTCTGGTATTCTCATTTATAATTATTCAATTCTTACGTAAATATAGTCGTATTTTTTTTGAATTGTTAAGTAACATAATTCCACTTTTTCACACCTGTGCATATTTCATATATTTGCTATTAAAATCTAATCGATACTCTAATTGTGAGAGTTTAATTTATAAACGATGTTTTTCACAATTTTCGACTTATATTATTTCATGTCTGGTAACCGCTTGGGATCAGATTTTCAGAAATAAGGGTATAGCGTAGTTGAAAGATGATTAAGGAGAATTAAAATGAAAAAAAGTGCATTCACTTTTTTAGCAATTTTCATTATTGAAATTTTTAGTCTAAATGTTGAAACATTTTCACAATACGAAAGTATTTTTATCTGCGGTGTTCATTTGAAGATAGGAATGAATAAAGAGGAGATTCTATCTTTAATTGCTAATCATTGTATTTATACTCTACATAACGATTTTTCGAATATTTATACAATTTGGGATTCAAATGACAAAAATAGAATCTTAGGTTTCGTGACATTCGATTCAAACGACAAGATAAATTATATAAGTAAAAAATGGTTTAACAATAAATTTGATAGTTGTTCTGATGCTTGGGAGTTATTATTTAAGCTGCTAACCAAGTATCAAAATAAACATCAAGTTACTACTAATACAAAGTTTATTGTAAAACCTGAATACAAGGCTAAATCAATTGAATTTCTAATTGGCGAAAGAAATATTACAGTCATTATTCAAGAAGATGGGATAACAGATATAGATGAGTCATTGAGCAAAGAGTTATTGGAATAAATGTAGAACTAAACATTAGTAAGTTTTAAGTAATTTATTTTTTACTTGTAACTGAATTAGGGTAAGAATGAGAATAGAAGTTATTACAATAACAATATTGTCTTTTTTAAATTTTATCAGTTGTGGTTACAGAATAGAATCTTTTAATCCTAATGAGTACAATGAATTTGAAAAAGAAAATGGCAAACCTTCTGAAATTTGTGTGGAATTAAATGACTCTGTGAAATACCATTTCGCTGATTGGGGATATAATATATTAAATGATACATTGTATGGTAATGGAATTCAGGTAATTAATGATTCCGATATAACCGTCAATGGAAAGATTCCCATCAATGAGGTAAAATCAATAAGTGTGGAAAGGCCGAATAGAGGTTATTACTTTATTGGCTTTCTCACTATTGTAGTACCAATAGCAATTCTAATTAGCTGGGCAATTGCGTGGAACAACAATTAAATATCTAAATCATATATTTGCAAGCAAATTTGATTAAATGAATGAATAATCTTACACAAAATAGCTTTCTGATTTTTCTTCCGAAAAAAGATTTTAACGAAGAAGAATTTACAATAATAAAGAAAAGATTATTGAAGGCTAGAAAGCAAGTTTTTATCACTTCAGATGATCATCTGGTTTGCTCAGGCAGCAAAGGAATGAAAGTTAAGTCTGACACAAGTTTTTACAATGTGAATGTAAATAATTTTTCTTCACTGATTTTAATAGGTGGTTCAGGGAGCAGAAATTATTGGAAAAATGAATCCCTTCACAAAATCATTAAAAAATTCTCCGATGCTAAAAAAGTAATTGCAGCAATTTGCTCATCCCCTGTTATTCTTGCAAAGGCAGGAATTCTTCAAAATAAAAAAGCCACTTGCTATTCTGAAGATAAAATGGAACTAATTAATGCCGGGATTGATTATCAGGATAGGAACATTGTAATTGATGGAAATGTCGTAACTGCTGACAATGTGCATTCAGCTTTGCAGTTTGCCGAATCCGTTCTTCATCTGACAAAATAATTATTAAAATATGATTGAGACAATAAAAAAATACTGTAATAGTTTAACTGAATATTCCAGATATAAAACAAGAGAAGTTAAAATCGGAGATGTTCCGCTTGGCGGGAACAATCCTATCCGTATTCAATCGATGACGATCACCGACACGATGAATACAATAGCAACGATTGAACAAACTATCAGAATGGTAGTTGCTGGATGCGAATATGTTCGAATAACTGCACCAAGTATAAATGAAGCCCGCAATCTTGAGAATATTAAAAAAGAATTAAGAGAACGTGGATACACCGTTCCATTAATTGCTGATATTCATTTCACACCAAATGCTGCCGAGCTTGCAGCAAGGATTGTTGAGAAAGTAAGGATAAATCCTGGTAATTATGTTGATAAGAAAAAGTTTGAACAGTATGAATATACCGACCAAGAATACCAGGAAGAACTCGAAAGGATAAGAGAGAGATTTACTCCGCTTGTAAAAGTATGTAAAGAGTACGGAACAGCGATGAGAATCGGAACAAACCACGGTTCTCTTTCAGATAGAATAATGAACCGCTTTGGTGATACTCCACTTGGTATGGTTGAATCTGCATTGGAATTTGTAAGAATTTGTGAGGACCTTGATTACTACAGTATCGTTCTTTCTATGAAATCAAGCAATTCGCAAGTTATGGTTCAGGCTTACAGATTGCTAATTCAAAAGATGGAAGAAGAAGGAATGAATTATCCAATTCACCTTGGAGTTACTGAAGCTGGTGGTGGTGAAGATGGAAGGATAAAATCAGCAGTTGGAATCGGCGCACTTCTAGAAGATGGAATTGGGGATACAATAAGAGTTTCATTAACTGAGGATCCTGAATATGAAGCCCCGGTTGCTATATCTCTTGCAGACAGATATATAAGCAGATCAATGCACAAACCAATAAAACCAATTGTTGAAATTCCGATTGATCCGATAACTTATAAGAGAAGAGAAACTTTTGCAATTTTGGGAATTGGTGGCAATAATGTCCCGGTTGTTGTGACTGATTATAGCTCCAGAAAAATTTCTTCTCAGAAGGATCTTACCGATATTGGTTACAAATACGATGAGCCATCAGATAAATGGTTCTTAGCAGATGCCGCTGCAGATATAATATATCTTGGAAAACAAGATATAACTTTCGAGCTTCCCGAAAATCTTAGGTTAATAAGTGATTACGATGTCTGGGAAAAACTTGAATCAAAAAAGTTGAGATATCCTTTGTTAAGTGAAGGCGAGTATTTAAAGAGAAAAAATTTTTCCGATCAACTTAATTTTCTTGAATTACAAATAAATGATTTAGATGAAGAACTTTTGCACAAAATAAAATCTGATAATAAGCTTGTACTGGTCATCAGAACTGATAACGAACACGGAATGGCAGAGCAGCGAAGGCTTTTCTTCGATCTGATAAAACAAGAAATAAATAACCCTGTCATTATTAAAAGAAATTATCAAGATCTTTCACTTGATGAATTGCGACTATTTTCTTCAACTGATTTTGGAGCTCTGCTTATTGACGGTTTGGGAGATGGTGTCTGGTTAACTTCAGAAACGAATACTGATCCATCAAATAGCGATGACAAGTTAACGCTAGTAAAAGAATCAAAAGAAAAATTTATCAACCGAGCACTATTCGGAATTTTGCAGGCAACACGAACGAGGATATCAAAAACAGAATACATAGCCTGTCCATCTTGCGGCAGAACACTTTTCGATTTACAGGAAACGACGGAGATGATTAGAAAACGTACTGAGCACCTAAAGGGAGTTAAGATTGCCATTATGGGATGCATAGTGAATGGTCCCGGAGAAATGGCTGATGCAGATTATGGATACGTGGGTTCTGGTGTTGATAAAATAACCTTATATCGAGGGAAAGATATTATTAAGCGAAGTGTCCCTTCTTCTCATGCAGTTGATGAGTTAATAGGTTTAATAAAAGAGGACGGAAACTGGTCAGAAGCCCAAAAAAACGAGATTTATTAGACTTTTTTGCTGGTTGTTACTTAGAAATTTTTCAGTTATATTTTGACACTTAAAATGAGACCAAATAATATAAAGCAAAATTTAAAATACCTTGACATTGTTGACATAAGGGATGTTAAAATCCCGGGGTAGATAAAAAATTAGGGAAATGCACTTCAAATAGAGAAGTGCATTTTTTTTTGAAATGACTGGAAAAGAGATAATAAAATATCTGGAGGAATGGGCACCTAAAGGAATAGCCTGGGAAAGAGATAATGTCGGATTGCAGGTTGGTGACCCTGAAATTAAAATTAAAAACATATTGCTTAGTCTTGATTTTAAAGAAGAAGTAATAGAAAGCGCAATAAAAGAAAACTGTAATCTGATTATCACACACCACCCCATCTTATACTACCCACTAAAAAATCTTGATTTCTCAAAAAACACAACAGCAAGATTGATTCAGAAGCTGATTAAGAATAATATTACTCTATACTCTGCTCATACAAATCTTGATTTTACGAAGCAGGGTGTTAGCTATATGTTAGCCAAAAAGTTGCAACTGAAGAAAATAAGATTTTTAAAGAACCTCTCACAAAATCAATTTAAACTCGCAGTGTTTGTTCCTGTATCTCACGTAAATAAAGTGGCTGAAGCAATTCATCAGGCTGGTGGTGGGATAATCGGTGAGTATTCGAACTGCAGCTTTAGAAGCATAGGCACGGGAACATTTAAAGGATCAACTGATAGCAATCCTTCAATCGGGAACAAAGGGATCCTCCAATCTGTTGAAGAGATTAAACTAGAAGTCCTCGTAGATAAGTGGAAATTGAATCGGGTCATTACCGAATTGAAGAAGGCGCATCCTTACGAAGAAGTTGCTTATGATATATATTCACTACAAAATGATAATGAAAATTTTGGATTCGGTGCTATAGGTGAGCTAAAGATAGCGATGAGTATAAATGACTTTCTTGCTTTCGTTACCTCTAAACTCAGTATCTCAACATTACGATATACAAAAAGCAATAAGAAA
Source organism: Ignavibacteria bacterium (assembly GCA_029863735.1). The sequence goes on along the minus strand of JAOTUT010000010.1, from coordinate 8,322 downwards.
AAAATAAAATCAGTGGCTGTTTGTGGTGGATCCTGCGGTGAATTAATTGACGAAGCAATAAAGCAAAATGCTGATGCGTTTGTTACAGCTGATATAAAGTATCATTCTTTCCAGGATGCTGAAGGGAAAATTTTGCTGGTTGATGCTGGACACTATGAAACAGAAGTGCCTGTTCTGGATGAAATTAAAAGTCGACTGGAAAAACTGCTAATTGTCCGAAGGGACTCCTTTGGAGAAAATAATAAAATAAAAGTGTTAAAGTTTAAGGGTTCAACCAACCCAATAGTTTTTTATAACAAATCAGGAGCTAGTTAAAATTGTATAACAGATTAAAAGTATTATATCAGCTGCAGCAAATAGATAATCAGCTAGACGAACTTGAAGAATTGCGTGGTGACCTGCCAAATATGGTTAGAGAGTTGGATGAAAAGATAAAGAGTTTCGTCGGAGATATAGAGGTAAAAGAAAAAGAGCAGAAAGACTCTATTAAAAGCCGGGATGAAAATGAAGATGAAATTGAAAAACTGAAAGAAAATCAAAAAAAGTTTAAGGCACAGCTTTACCAGGTAAGAAATAATAAAGAATACGATGCTTTAACAAAGGAAATAGATCACACAGAAGAGCAGATAAATAAACTTGACACTGAAAACAATTCACTCGCAGATAAAAGCAAAAGTCTCTCTCAGGAGATTGAAGATATTACTCCAAGACTCGATGAACTGAATAAGGAGCTTAAAGAAAAAGAAGCTGACCTGAAGGAAATCATTAAAGCAAATGAAAGAGAAGAATCAAAGCTTCTGAAAGAGAGAAAACAAATCGAAGGTGAAGTTAAAAAGAACGATCTTTCAGCTTATATGAGGATAAGAAAAGCTAAGAAAGGCCTTGCTGTGGCAACTATTAAAAGATCGGCCTGTTCCGGATGTCACAATATTGTGCCTTCTCAGAGGCAGCTTGAGGTCAGAAAAAATGACCGCCTTTTCTTTTGTGAATACTGTGGAAGAATCCTTGTTTCCTCAGAAATTTCAGAAGACGTAGATAAAGAATAGAATTTAGATTAACATTCAACTGCTGATTTCGGGTAATCAATTTAGTATATTTGCATCAGTAATTTAACAATAAGAGTTCGGTAAAAATTTCGGATTCAATAATTGTCTAAAAAAATTTTGAAGAAAAATAAAATAGTTCGGTCCGGGCAATCGCTCACATTAAAATGGTTTTGTGGGAGGAAAGTCCGAGCTTCATAGAACAGGGTGCCGGGTAACCCCCGGGGTCTCGCATTGCGGGATACTGAAAGTGCCGCAGAAAATATACCGCCTCGAAGTTATTCGGGGTAAGGGTGAAAAGGCGGGGTAAGAGCCCACCGTCCTGTTGGTAACAACAGGTGCAAGGTAAACCACACCCGAAGCAAGATCAAATAGGGAAATCGTTTCTTACTAATTTAAGAATCAGGGCTGTTCGCCTTGGAGGTTTCCGGGTAGATCGCCAGATTCCATCAGTAATGGTGGGGCAAGATAAATGATTGCCGCTGCGCACTTAATCGTATCGTAGTACAGAACTCGGCTTATAGGACTGGACTTTTTATTTGTTCTTTCAGAAGATTGAAAATTCCTATGGGACGAAAACACTGGAAAATAAAAGATGTTTCTGATGAGCTATCAGTTCAAAGGCTTACAGATTCACTAAACATTTCTCCTATACTGGCAGAACTGCTGGTTCAGAGAAATATAAAAACCTTCAACCAGGCTAAGCAATTCTTCCGTCCTTCAATCGAATCAATATATGATCCATTCCTCATGGATCAAATGGAAACTGCAACTACAAGAGTTATTACTGCCCTAACTGAAAATCAAAAAATTTGTATTTATGGTGATTATGATGTTGATGGCACATGTGCTACTGCCCTGCTTTATATGTTCCTGAAGGAGCTTGATGCAAATGTTGAATTTTATATTCCGAGAAGACTTGAAGAAGGATACGGACTATCGACTGCAGCAATCGACATAGTTAAAGAAAAAGGTACAGAACTTATGATTGCAGTTGATTGCGGAATAACAGCTATCACAGAAACTGACTACGCAAATCAACTTGGAATTGATGTAATCATTTGCGATCATCATCAGCCAAAAGAAGATATTCCAAAAGCTTTTGCAGTTCTTGATCCTTTAAAACCGGGATGCAGCTATCCGTTCAAATATCTTTCCGGCGCTGGTGTTGCTTTTAAGCTGGCACAAGGTCTCTGTGAGAGAATTGGTAAACGAGGTCTTCCTCTAAAATATCTTGATCTTGTTGCCCTTGCTGCCGCTGCCGATATTGTTCCACTCACCGATGAAAATAGAATTCTTGTGAATGAAGGCCTTAACCAGGTTAATCTTAATCCCCGTCCGGGAATCGAAGCATTGATCGAAATGAGCAGACTACAGCCAGGACATTTGTCTTCCGGACAAATTGTTTTTACTGTTGCACCGCGAATAAATGCTGTTGGAAGATTGGGAGACGCCGAGCGTGCAGTAAATCTTCTTATCGCAACAAACAAAAAGGAAGCTGTTAAATTAGCTGAAGTGCTCGAGACAGAAAATTATGAACGAAGAAAAATTGATGTTGATACTTTTGAATCTGCTAAAGAGATTGTAGACACAGAGATAGACCTTGATGAAGATCTTGCCATCGTCTTACATAATGGAGACTGGCATCCCGGTGTAATTGGAATTGTTGCATCACGACTTGTTGAAAAATATTACCGCCCTTCTGTTCTTCTTACAACCATTGATGGAATAGCCAAAGGTTCTGCAAGGAGCATAAACGGATTTAACATTTATGAAGCACTTCAAAAATGTGATGACCTGCTTCTTCACTTCGGTGGTCATCGGGCAGCAGCAGGCCTTGCACTTGAGATAGATAAAGTTGAGGAGTTTAGGGCAAGGTTTAATGAAGTGCTAAAGTCATCCATAACCAGCGAAGATCTTTCAGAAGAAATTTCAATTGATTCAAAAATCAGGTTCTCAGAAATAACACCAAAATTTTTGCGAATACTTGATCAGTTCGCTCCATTCGGTCCTGGTAATCTTAGACCAGTATTTATAAGTGAAAGTGTTCACGTTGCTAATGTGCCAAGAATAGTTGGGAACAATCATATCGTAGCCAGCTTCAAACAGAATGGAACGGATAAAGTATTTGACTCTATCGGGTTTAACATGGGCGATCACTATGATTTGATTAAAGATAATCATTCTGAACTTGATATTGTTTTTTCAGTAGATAAAACAATTCGTGATAGCAGAATTTTTCCACAACTTAAATTAAAAGATATTAAAGCAAGAACTTAAAGGAGATCTTTCAATGTCGGGGCATTCAAAGTGGGCAACCATCAAAAGAAAAAAGGGTGCATTAGATGCAAAGAGAGGAAAACTCTTCACAAGATTAATTAAAGAACTAACCATTGCCGCTCGTGAAGGCGGTGGTGATGCGGCAGGCAATCCAAGACTCCGCCTGGCAATCGATAATGCAAAAGCTGCTAATATGCCCGCTGATAATATTGAACGTGCAATTAAAAAAGCTACTGGTGAGCTTGAAGGCACAACAATCAGTGAACTTACTTATGAAGGTTATGGTCCTGCAGGAATTGCATTATTAGTTGAAGTTGCTACAGATAACAAAAACAGAACCGTTGCAGAAGTTAGACATTTATTCAGCAAAAACGGTGGGAACATGGGTGAAAGCGGTTCGGTTGCCTGGATGTTTGAAAAGAAAGGTATAATCAGTTTGCCAACACAGGGTAAGTCAGAAGACGATATTTTAGAAATTGCTTTGAATGCCGGTGCCGAAGATATGCGCACTGAAGATGAATATTTTGAAATTCAAACTGAAATTGAATCCTTTGAACCTGTGAGAAGAGCACTCATTGACAAAGAACTTACTGTCGAAAATGCCTCGCTTCAATGGATTGCAAAAAATACAATTAACGTCGCAGGTGAAAATGCTGAGAAGATGATGAAGCTGATTGAGGGTCTTGAAGATTGCGATGATGTACAAAACGTATATTCAAATGCTGACTTCGATGAAGAGTTCATTAATCAGCAATCATGATATTAACATTCACACTGAATAAGAATAATGATTATACTCGGTGTTGATCCGGGCACTATTGTAACCGGCTACGGATTAATCGAATACACCAATAATAAATTTAGAAGAATCTCCCACGGAGTAATTAAACTTCCTTCCTCAAAATCTCTTTCGGAAAAACTTGAAATTATCTACAACGAACTTGATAAGCTGCTAAAATTATATAAGCCTGATGAATTTGTTATCGAAACAGCCTTCTATGGTAAAAATGTTCAATCAGTTTTGAAGATTGGCTATGCACGAGGAGTTTCCATTCTTGCTGCAATTCATAATAAAGTTCCGACGAATGAATATTCTCCGCGTGAAGTAAAGAAAGCAGTGGTCGGCAAAGGTGCAGCATCCAAACAGCAAGTAAATTATATGGTGATGACGATTTTAAACTCTAAGAAGATTAAATTTAAACCTGACGAAAGTGATGCTCTTGCAATTGCACTATGTCATGCGTTCAGATTGAAGGCACCATTATTTAAAAAGAGCAAGAGCTGGAAAGAATTTATTAACGCTAATCCAGACCGTATAATTAAATAATTGAAAGATTTTAATCGCATATGATTGGGTACTTAACAGGAAAAATAATTTCAGCAAAACCAACACTTATGCTTCTTGACGTGAATGGCGTTGGGTACGAAATAAGAATTTCAATCAATACTTTTGAAAGAATCAGCGGAAAAGATACTGTTTCACTTTATATCCATACGAATGTGAAGGAAGATGCAATAGTTCTGTTCGGATTTTATACCGAGGCTGAAAAAGAAATGTTTGAATTGCTGATTTCCATTTCCGGAGTTGGACCAAAATCGGCATTGAGTCTTTTATCAGGTATTTCAACTGATGATCTTAAACAGGCAATAATAACTAGCAACGTTGAAAGAATGATTGCTGTTCCGGGAATAGGAAGAAAAACGGCAGAGAGATTAATTCTTGAATTGAAGAATAAAGTCAGAGATATTAAAGAAGACGGAATTGCACCTGCCAAACCAAATCTGCAGAAAGAAGCTGTGGGTGCTCTAACAACCTTAGGTTATAATCTTGCTTCATCAGAAAAGGCAGTTAATAAAATACTATCTGAATTACCGGAATGTAGTTTAGAAGAGTTGATTAAAAGATCTTTGCAGGAATTGAATAAGTAATTCGTGAACCGGTCCGCCTCTGGCGGATTAGTGGCTAGCTCTTAAGTAACAGTACAAAAAAGCTTCGCTATTTCACCGAGTTTTGCTTCTAATTTATCTCCTTTGTTAATTTTGCTCACACCTGCCGGTGTTCCGGTAAAAATTAAATCGCCATTTTCGAGAGTCATAACAGAAGAAATGTATTCTACTACTTCTGCAGGATTAAAGATCATACTTTTCAAACTATCGCTTTGCTTTACAACACTATTTACTTTCAGCTCAAGATTTTCATCTGATTTTAATTGATAATCTTTTTTCAATACGAAATCCGAAATAACCGCAGAAGTATCAAAACATTTTGCAAGTGTCCAAGGGTCACCCCCTTTCCTCAGTTCCTTCTGAACATCACGCAATGTCATATCAAGTCCAACTCCGTAACCGCTGATTGCTTTTTCTGCTTCAACACCATTTGCATTTTTAACTGTCTCTCCGACCAGTAAAACAAGCTCGACTTCGTGGTGAAGATCGTTTCCAAAATCCGGATGAATAATTTCTCCGCCAGAATAAATTATTGCAGAAGCAGGCTTTAGAAATAATACTGGCTTATCCGACACTTCGTTGCCGAGTTCTTTTGCGTGCTCTGCATAGTTTCTGCCAACGCAGACTATTTTGCCAATTGTGACTTCTTCTTTTGAGTTTTTAATTCGAGCCGATTTCATGTTTTCTGCTTCTTCTTTGTTGCTGCAGGGAAAAGAATGTTGTTTAATATCAACCTGTAACCGGGAGAGTTTTTGTAGAGACTTAACTCAGTCGGAGGGTCACCGACTGCGTGCTGGTAATCTTCAGGATCGTGACCACCGTAAAATGTAAATGTTCCTCTTCCGTAATTCCCGTGAATATATTTAACCTGGTCCGCTCCCTTTCTTTCAGCAAGAATGATAACCGAATTCTTTATAGTGCTTCTGCGAAACATTGATGTCTGTCCCATAAAACCTCTGATAATATTAACGTGATCTTGTGTAAGCATTGTTGGCACGGGATCGTACTTTGCAGAGAATTCAAACAGTGTAAAGTAATCGTTTTGAAAATTTCCCACTTCAATTGGCTGAATATCAATATCGCTGTACTCATAAATATAAGGATTCATTTCCAGTCTGCAATTTGTAAATGCAAGCGTGTTATCGAAATTCAATTTCTGCTGTGCATTTGGATCTGCAGCATCACCGTCGTACATCTGTTCGCATATATCAACGTTGATAGCAGAAAGTGCAATATCGTACGAATCAGTTGCAGAGCACATCGCAAAAAGAAAACCACCCTTTCCAACATAGTTTTTAATATCAATCGCAACAGCTTTTAACATCTCTGAAACTTTTTTGAATCCGTTCTTCTTTGCATCCTGTTCATAAAGAAGCTGTTGATCGATATACCATTGTGCGGCAGCGAAACTCGCATAAAATTTTCCATACTGTCCAGTAAAATCTTCGTGATGAAGATGAAGCCAGTCGTAGTTATCCAGATCGCCTTTTAAAATTTCATCATTCCATATTTTATCATAAGGAACCTGAGCATATTCAAGTGCAAGTGTAACTGCATCATCCCATGGCTGAAATCCCGGCGGAACATAAACCGCAATCTTCGGAGCTTTTTCCAGTCTCACTACATCCATATTATTTTCTTCACTCTGAACGAAAGAGTAAATCTCCGTTACCTGAGACAGAGAAAGATTTTCGAATCTAACATTATTCAGCCTGCATTCAGCTGCAAGCTCATCGCTGTAATCAATAAAAAAAGAACCGCCACGGTAATTCAAAAGCCAGTCAGCTTTATATCCTTTTGTCAATGCGCGGAAAGTAATTCCGTATGCTTTTAGATGGTCGGTCTGGTCTAAATCCATAAAGATAAAAATTTTGGATTGAGGAAAGACTGTTATCGAAAACAGGATTGTATAAATAAATATTTTTAATATGATTCTATTCATAATGATAATACGAAAAGAATTGTTCAACTGTTGAATTGTTTTATTGCGGCTAACACTTTAACAATGCATCAATTAAGTAATTCTCACAACTAAGCCGACTTCTTCTCCGCCTTGATTAAAATCGGTTCGTTACCTTTTTCAACCACATCTTTTGTAATAACACATTTATCGATATCCTTTCTATTCGGCAGTTCATACATAATATCAAGCATAAATTCTTCCACAATTGAACGAAGAGCTCTTGCACCAGTTTTTTTAATCATCGCTTTTTCAACAATAGCGTTAAGAGAAAACTTATCAAACTCAAGTTCAACACTTTCCATTAAAAATAACTTTTTGTATTGCTTCAGGATAGCGTTTTTCGGATCGGTTAAAATTCTCTTCATTGCTTCTTCACTTAGTGGATGAAGAGGCGCAACAACAGGTATTCTTCCAATAAGTTCAGGGATCAATCCATACTTTAGTAAATCTTCCGGTTGAATGAATTTCAAAAGCTCATCATCTTCTTTTTTATCCTTTACATCTCTTGCAAAGCCCATTTTGTTTTTATTGATCCTTGCAGCAATAATTTTATCTATTCCATCAAACGCACCGCCGAGAATAAAAAGAATATTTTTTGTGTTAACATTTATTAAACTTTGTTCGGGATGTTTTCTTCCGCCTTTTGGAGGAACTCCTGCAACTGTGCCTTCAAGAATTTTAAGAAGTGCCTGCTGCACACCTTCTCCTGAAACATCTCGTGTAATTGATGTACTTTCACTCTTGCGGGCAATCTTATCAATTTCATCTACATAAACTATTCCTTTTTGCGCTCTGTCGAGATTATAATCTGCAGCCTGCAGAAGATGCACAAGTACAGTTTCAACATCATCACCGACATAGCCGGCTTCAGTTAGTGTTGTTGCATCGGCAATTGCAAAAGGAACATCAAGAATCTTTGCGAGAGTTTGTGCAAGCAAGGTTTTACCAACTCCGGTTGGACCAATCAGCATTATATTGCTTTTCTCAATTTCAACATCTTCAAGCTCAAAAAAAGTTGAACGCATGCTTATGCGCTTGTAATGATTGTAAACTGCAACAGATAGAACTTTCTTTGCTCTATCTTGCCCG
>JAOTUT010000269.1 GCA_029863735.1 Ignavibacteria bacterium | reverse complement strand
TCAGCGAAGTTTGTAACCGCGAGATCTTGATCGTTATCGCCGTCAAGATCTATGGCGAAAAGCGATGCAGGGCCCTGTCCTGTTGCATAGTTTACGGCGTTCTGGAAAGTTCCATTTGAATTATTTATTAGAATTGAAACATTATTTGAACCTTTGTTTGCAACGGCCAGATCTTTATAATTATCACCATCGAGATCTATAGCGAATATTCCCTCAACTTCGTCTCCAGTAGCATAGCTTACAGCAGTTTGAAAAGTTCCGTCACCGTTATTCAAAAAGACAAGGGCATCATAATAGTTAGCTACGGCTATATCCTCTGAGCCATCATTGTCGAGGTCAGCCGCGAATAACGTATAAGGATATTCCCCGGTATCGTAATCGACCGGTACCTGGAACGCCCCACTTCCGTCATTTAAGAATACTGAAACTACATCATATTCGGACGGTGCGGCCATGTCTTTATCGCCATCGTTATCAAAATCAGCTAAGAATATTCTTGTCGGAGCATAAGCTGTCCAATAATTGATCCCCGCTTGGAATGTACCATCATCGTTGTTAAACATGATCGAAACGTTTTGCGATAAGTGATTAACAACGGCCAGGTCATTGTACCCATCTTCATCAAGATCGGCTGGAAATACAAAAATGGGGTTATCACCGACCGTGTAACTTACCGCAGGTTGGAATGTCCCTCCGCCGTCGTTTATAAGAATCGATATATTATCTGAACCGGCATTGGCAATCACGAGATCGTTATCATTATCCCCATCCAGGTCACTTGCGTAAACTGACCATGGTTCGTCGCCAATGTCATAATCTACTGCCGGCATGAAAGACGCGTTACCAATATTTATATGAACCGTGATGTTTGGAACCCAAAAATTGACTACGATAACATCATTTTGCAAATCACCGTTTAGGTCTGCGCAAAAAATCGATCTGGGTCCAGCGTCGGCCGCAACGTCAAACGCCGTATCAAATGTACCATTGCTCCAATTCCGCAGAACTGAAAAACTGGCACCATCATGATTGGCTGTGACTATATCAATATCGGTGTCGTTGTCAAGGTCAATGGCGTATAAAGCCTCAGGACGTTCGCCGGTACCGTAGGTAACAGCAGTCTGGAATGTGGCGTCGCCGTTATTTAAAAGTATTGAAACATTATCCGACACAATATTAGCCGCGGCCAGGTCATCATCACCGTCACCATCGAAATCAGCCGCGAAAACCGACCAGGGCTCGCTACCTCCTGTGGGGTAATTAACGGCTGCTTGATAAGTCCCGTCACCGCTATTTAGTAATATTGAAATATCATGAGAACCTACATTAGCCACAGCCAGATCGATATAATCATCTCCATTGAGATCAGAAGCGAAAACTGTCATAGAACCCTCATTTGTACCGTAGTCGATCCTGGTGTTGAATAATGGTTCGAAATCTTGAGCATAATTTGTAAACACTAAGAATAACATGATCAGAGATATTTTAACAACTTGCATAACAGGCTCCTATTAAATTTGAGAAATATATTTTTTACTGAAGACTCCTGATTTTATTTTAATAAAACTTGTCCTCCGTAGTTTTAGCGAAGGAGGATCATTTTCTTTGTCTCTATAAATTTAACTGTTTTAAGTTGATAGAAATACACTCCGCTCGTTAATCCATTTCCGTTGAATTCAACTTCATATTCTCCCACAGATTTTTCTTCGTTAACAAGTGTTGCAACTTCATTTCCTAAAACATCATAAACTTTAAGTGTGATAAAACTTCTTTCTGAGATTTGATAACGAATATTTGTTGACGGATTGAATGGATTGGGATAGTTTTGATGAAGTACAAACTCTCTTACTGTATTAATTTCCTCTTCAACATCTGTAATAACACCACCGTTAGTTGTATGAAGAATCACACCTGGTAGACCGACACCACCACCAACAATCCATCCTTCATTGTCATCTATAAAATATACTTCCCACAATTCACTTGTTACACCACTTTGCTGAAACTCCCAGGTATAACCCCAGTCAGTAGAGTAGGCTACATTACCACTATTTCCAACAGCCCAAGCTTTTCCGGATTCAGTTAGGAAAACAGATTGCCAACGATTACCAATACTTTGCCGTAATTCCCAGTTTTGACCACCATCACTGGTGTATAATATCGTTCCGGCTAGTCCTACAGCTATTCCTTGTTGATTTGTAGCAAATCTGACACAATTTAATTTGATATCAGGATCAGTGGGATTTATTTGAGTTTCATATGTCTGACCACCATTTGTTGTATGCACAATTGAAACCTCTTGAGTTACCGATGGTGTTCCAACAAACCAACCTTCATCCTTATTTATAAAACAGATCGACTGAAGATCATTTGCGCCGCAACCTCCAAAGCCTATATCTGCCCAATTTTCACCGTAGTCATCCGTCTTCCAAACAAGTGATAATCCTGCACTCACGAAACCGCTAGGTGGTTCACCAGAGCCTCCTTCTATGAATTCTATATCATAATTACCATAATCCGACGCACTGCTTAATGTTTTTAATTCCCAGGATAAACCTCTATCCGTGGTTCTCATAATTTCCGTAATGACATCGTTGTCACCTCCAACCCAGCCTGTATCTGAATTAATAAAATGAACGTTGTACAAAGGATAAGTCACTGGACAATTTATTTCGCTCCAGGTTGTACCACCATTTGTGGAATTTAAAATTGTTCCCTCATCACCAACTACCCATACATTATCTGTATCCAGAGCATAAACTCCATGAAAACCAGGATAAGTACCTGCTGGTGTTACATCATTCCAACCTTCTTGTGCAAAAGCACTGCTAGATAAAGTAACTAATAGAACAGTAATTAAAAGTTTCATTTTACCCTCCTGAAATGAAAATTGAAAATATATTATTTAATAAGAATCAGTTTTTTTGTTTGAATAAAGTTACCTGCCTTCAATTGATAGAAATAAATTCCGCTACTTATTCTAGAAGCATCGAATAGAGTTTCGTGTTTGCCTGCACTTAACTCTTCATTAACAAGTGTTGTTATTTCTCTACCCAAAACGTCATAAATTATTAAAGTTACAAATCCAGTCCCTGGCATTTGCCATCTTATCATTGTACTTGGGTTAAATGGATTGGGATAGTTTTGTGATAAAGAATAATTACTAGGCGGTAAAGAAATTTCATCATTTACATTAATTATAATTCCTCCATCTGTAGTGTGAAGTATTGTTCCATTTTCACCTACTGCCCAGCCATTAACTGAATTAATCATATGAATTGATTCCAGATAAAGGTTTGTTTTTGGTTGATGCTGGAACCAGGTTTGGCCACCATTAGTGGTTTGTATTATCGTACCATTTTCCCCAACCGCCCAGCCATTATTTCGGTCATTAAATCTAACACAAGTTAAACTATTGTTTGTTCCGCTTTCCCCTTCAATCCAGTTATTACCACCATTGGTTGTCATAACAAAGCTTCCATACACACCAACTATCCAACCGTAATCTTCATCTGTAAAGTAGACTGACGTAAATGCGTGGTTATTGCTAAGATTTGGATCTGTTATAAGTTGCTTATCCCAATTCAAGCCCCCATCAATGGTATGTATAATAGTTGTATCTAAACCAACAGCCCAACCCTCATTTTCGCTGACAAAAAAGACACTTTCTAAAG
>JAOTUT010000268.1 GCA_029863735.1 Ignavibacteria bacterium | reverse complement strand
TAATCGGTACTGCCATAAATTGCCTCAGGAAATTAATGCTACTATTTGTTTCGCATACCTTCATTGCTATCTTTAAAAGCAGGATGTTCAGTTTTATCAACTGATTATCTTCAATCATCAATCTTCATCACATTTGGAGGCTAGTAAATGATAAAGAAAAGAAACTTGATCGGACAAGTTGGATTAGTGATTATAACCCTTGGCATTTATGCAATCTATTGGTTCTATAAAATTTCTGAGGAAATGAAATTTGTCGGGAAAGATGCCTCAGCATCGCCGGGATTGTGGACGGTTCTGCTTTTCATTCCTTTTGGCAGCATCTATTCGGGTTATAAGTTCTCTGAACTTTATGAAAAGATATCTTCGGATAATTTTAACAAGTGGCTGCTGTTTGTTCTGTGGATTGTCTTTTCACCGGCAGTGTGGTTTATTGTTCAGACTGAAATGAATAAAAAAGCAGACCAGCAGGTTGCCGCGGCTGTTTAATCTGTAAACTACAGTTTGATTTGAATAGCCTTCTGAAAGCGGAAGGCTTTTTTATGAAATGAGAACCTTTTGGCTGCATCTTGTAATTCTAGACTTGCCTGCCCCAGATAGGCTTGCCCGCCGGAGGCGGGTAAATAAAGAAAGAAATTTATATTTATTACCCGGTTGCGGTGTTTGAAAAATAAAAGCAAATAAATTAGTAATTTCAAACAATTATTTTTAAATGACTTCAATTCTGGTTAACAATGAAAATCAAAAACTGGAAAATAATAATTGTTATGCTTTTTATGTTTTTACTTTCTAACATCAGCCTATCACAGAGTTATTTCTATTCATTTGAAAATACATTTTCTGGATGGGACACAACGGGAATTGATTTGCAGTTAGGAGATACAACCATAGCATGGTCGATACATCCCGTTAATGAGCTGGCTATAGATTCCTCTTTTTCAATGAGATATTACTTAGAGAATTATAACGACGCAGGAAAAATATGGATTCAAAGAGCTTTCAATGTTGAACAACATAAAGATTACATTGTAAAAATAGACTATAAATTTGCATCAAGGGACTTTGGAATGGCTAATCTGTGGACAATCATTACCGGCGTCCATCTATCACCTCCTACAAATGCACAAGAATTAATGTATCAGGGACACACTGGTAATGGTTTTGACTTCGATACGGGCTACGTTTGGCTGGATAAAAATTATGAATTTTTCATTAACTCAGATACAAGCAACACTCTTTGGATAGTTATTGGCATCTGGGGTAACTGGGAGGCACCAAGAACTTATTACATAGATAGCTTGTCAATCCGCATTCAGGAAGATAATCCCAATAATTTACCGGATGACGGATTAGTTGAAACTGAATTCTATCTGCATCAAAACTATCCGAACCCATTTAATCCAACAACAACTATAGAATACACAATCCCCCGGTCCGTCATTCTGAGCGAAGCGAAGAATCTAATAGCTGTTCAATTAAAAGTATACGATGTAATAGGGAAAGAAGTAGCAACCTTGGTTAATGAAGAAAAATCTGTCGGAAGCTACAAAGTTGAGTTTGACGGTTCAGGCTTAACATCGGGGATTTATTTCTACCAGCTGAATGCAGGAAGCTTGAGCCAGACGAAAAAGCTGCTGCTTCTGAAGTAAAAAAGGCAGAGGTTTGATGTGTTGAGCCGGTAGAAGTTATTTACTGCGACAAATACACTCCCGATGGAACCAGCAAGTTTACCTACCGCAGGTAGGCTTGCCTACCAAAGGCGGGTAAATAAAAAAAGAAATTTATACTTATTACCCGGTTGAGGTTTTTCAATGAAAATGTTAAGCAAGTTTGGGGAATAGAAAAAGGAGGATATGTTTTTATGAAGAGAATAAATAATCTAATTAAGATTTCTCCGGAATTTTGAAATCGCCTTTATTAACCTCTTCTTTCAGCGAATCTATATCCCAGCCAGCGTCCCTTTCAAGTTCCGGATCTGCACTATCAGATTGTATTATTTCTTCTAGTTCAGCAATATATTGTTTAGCCGCAGACAAATATTGTTTTTTATCGCCACGCATTTCTGCAAGATCCCGTAATGCTCTTTCATCATGTTTTAGAAATGTTTTTGCTGCACGGTGTGCATGATGCGCCCTCACTCCAAGGTAGCGCATGGCATCAATTCCCATTCTTAATGATACGTCTATCGTTTCTCTATAGACATCCTTTACTTCTGCACTCAATAACTCATAAGCATCGGGACGATCTAATGCACGTACTAAAATTTTTAAATGGGGGAAATGTTTTTTCACTGTCTCTACAAGTGCAAGATTTTTTTCAGCATTATTAAATGCAATAATTATAAGTTTAGCTTTTTCTGCACCAGCAGCACGCAATAGCTCATGACGTGAAGCGTCGCCGTAATATACCTTTAAGCCGAGCTTTCTTAAAATCTCAACCCGATCCGAATTAAAATCTAATACGGTTGTTCCTATTCCATTCGCCTTTAATAATCTTCCGACTACATTGCCAAACTTGTCAAAACCTGCTACAATAACCGGATTTTCCTCCTCAATAGTATCAGCTTCTTTTTCATCCTTTTCTTTTGTTCCAAAACGTGGAAGAATCAATTTTTCATTTATAATAATTACAATTGGTGTCATAGCCATAGAGAGTGCAACAACTGCTATCATAGTATTAATTATGTTCGCTTCAATTATCATGCTTTGTGCTGCAAATGAAAAGAGCACAAAAGCAAACTCACCTGCCTGAGAGAGAGAAACGGAAAAGATCAAGTTCTGATCTGTGTTTATTTTAAAAAATTTACCAAGAGAAAAAAGAACCATAGACTTTAATATCATCAAACCAAACACCAAGCCCAGAATCAGCAAAGGATTTTCAAGAATTAGATTAAAATTAATTGATGCACCAACTGAAATAAAAAATAGCCCTAACAACAATCCTTTAAAGGGTTCAATATCACTTATTAGCTCATGCCTGTATTCGCTGTTTGCAAGAACAACTCCTGCCAGAAAAGTTCCAAGTGCCGGGCTTAACCCTACTTGTGTCATTAAAACTGTAATTGAAATAACCAGCAATAATGCTGCCGCTGTAAATATTTCAAGCAATTTTGTCTGGGCAATGAAACGAAATACGGGTCTCATTAAATATTTTCCACCAACTACAATTATTGCAACAGCTGAGAGTACAGCAATAGTCTGTGCCCATCCTGGTAATGATCCAACTATTGTATTATGATCATCTATCGAGGAAATGGTTTGTGTTGCCAGCAGAGGAAATATAGCCAGCATTGGAATAACAGAAATGTCTTGAAACAGTAAAACAGCAAATGAACTTTGCCCGGCGTCAGTTTTTATTAATCCCTTCTCATTCATTGTCTGAAGCACAATCGCTGTAGACGAAAGAGATAATGTTAAACCCAATGCAACCGCTCCCTGCCATTGCACACCAATAATGATGGCTATTATTGCGATGATAACGGAGGTTAGTAATACCTGCATACCACCTAATCCAAGAATAGAGGTTCTCATTTTCCATAGGAGCGATGGTTCAAGTTCTAACCCGATAACAAACAGCATCATTACAACACCAAACTCTGCAAAATGCATAATGTCCTGCCCTTCTTCACCAACCAATCCAAGTACCAAGGGTCCGATTATCACCCCGGCAATTAAGTAA
>JAOTUT010000267.1 GCA_029863735.1 Ignavibacteria bacterium | reverse complement strand
TGGTTGTACTTTACAAAAAAGAATCCCGTGAAGTTCAATTGCTTTCTGGTGCTGATATCATCGAACATTTTCCTGAAGTTAAAAGCGATCTCAGTAAGCTTAGTTATGCCTATGCTGTTTTGGAGCTTATTAAAAATTTACTGGCTGAACACGAAGTTAATAAGAAACTATTCAAGGGAGTTGTAAAGATTTTAAACAGGTTAAATTTGGGTGAGGAGCAGCCAGAAATAACTTTTGGAAGATTTTTATTTTTTTTCTTGAAGGAAACTGGTTATGAAATTCAGATAGATGCCTGCGCAATTTGCGGAAAAAGAAAATTCACTGACGACATTTACTACCATCGTGATAAAGGTGTCATATGCGGCGAGTGCAAAAGGTCGGTGGTTGATATTTATGATATTAATGTGGAACTTTTAACGTATCTTAATTGTCTAAAAAGTAATGAATCGGCAGGCAATTTCAGTAATCTAATTATACAAAAAGCTTTATTATTTATGGAAAACCATCTAAAATATCACGTCCCCGATTTCAAGGGAATTAGTTCATTAAAATTATTTAATTAGAGGTCGTCTAAGATACTTGCTACTATCCTGAGATTAATTCAGGTAATTAATAATGTGATTTAAATATTGGAGTAATAAAATGAAATTTAAAGGAATTATTGGAGCAGCATCTCTATTAATAATAGGGATTGTGTTTGGAGCAATTTTAGTCTCCGGTTTTGGACTGGTACGACCAAGCTTAGCAGACCTGAATTTAGGTGCAGCCGAACCCCCCGTTAAATTAGATGCTGATGCTTCATCTTTCAGCCAGGCATTCATCGAAGTTGCAGAAAAAGTAACTCCTGCAATAGTTCAAATAGGTGTCGTTTCTGAAAGAGAAAATCCTCATAGTAATTGGTTCTTCCCCTTTAAGGATATGCCAAAAGAACAAAGAGGTTCTGGAAGCGGAATAATTATTTCAGCTGATGGTTATATTGTAACTAATAACCACGTTGTTGAAAATGCCAGTAAGGTTACGGTCGGACTTTCAGATAAAAGACAGTTTGATGCAACTGTTGTGGGGACAGATCCACTAACAGATCTTGCGGTTGTTAAAATTGATGCAAATAATCTTCCAGTAGCCTTTCTTGGAAATTCAGATAATTTAAAAGTTGGTCAATGGGTAATGGCAATTGGTAATCCTCTCTCATTAGCGTCTACAGTTACAGCAGGAATTGTAAGTGCAATTGGAAGAGGCCAGTTGGGACTTATAAGAGATAGTTACGGAGTTGAAAATTTTATTCAAACAGATGCGGCGATTAATCCTGGAAACAGTGGCGGTGCGTTAGTTGATTTGTCAGGATCTGTAATCGGTATCAACTCAGCCATTGCTTCAGGTGGTGGCGGAACGTATATCGGATATGGTTTTGCTATTCCTGTTAATCTTGCTAAAGCAGTAGCTCAAGATTTAATTACAAACGGAAAGGTAAGCAGAGGATATATTGGAATTAATATTGGTGAAGTTGATAATGCAATTGCAAAATCTCTTGGAATGGATAAGCCAAAAGGAATCATCATCCAGGGAATAGTTGAAGACGGATCTGCTTCTAAATCCGATTTAAGAGCTGGCGATATAATTCTTGAGATTGATGGTCGGGAAGTCAACAGACCAAATGAGCTACAGAGTTATGTTGCATCTCTGACGGCAGGCACAACTGTTAAACTGCAAATTTATAGAGATGGTGAAACCTTCGAAAGAAAAGTTACCCTCAAAGCTCGTGATGAGGATGTAAAAACTGAACCCGTATCTGACAAAGGAAGTATGAAAGAAAAAAGTGAATCAGGATTAACCTCGGCTACCTTTGAAAATATTGGATTGACAGTAAAGAATCTTACTGAGAAAGATAAAAGTGATTTTAATCTTAATAGCGGTATACTTATTACAGATGTAAAACCTTTCAGCACAGCAGAAGATCAAAGGTTGTTTGCTGGGTTAGTTATTACTGAGGCGGATAAAGAAACAATTGGTGACCTAAATGAATTCAAACAGATAATTGAAAAAAAGAAAGGTTCAGCACTTTTACTTAAAGTGGTTGATAAGGATGGAAATAACAGGTTTGTTGGTATAGAAATACCAGAATAAATTATTGGCAAAATAAAAGAACACTCGACGTCCCGATTTTTATCGGGACGTTTTTTTATATTTGCCTTTAAATAAAAGAATATATTTATGATAAGATTTTTAACCGCCGGCGAATCACACGGAAAGACTCTTGTAACAATTGCTGAAGGATTTCCTTCTAATCTTCCAATTACTTCAGAATATATTAATTTTCATCTAAAGCGAAGACAAACTGGGTTTGGCAGAAGTGCCAGAATGAAAATCGAATCAGATACTGTGGAAATTCTGAGTGGAATTAAATTTGGCAAAACTATTGGTTCACCAATTTCGTTATTGATTGAGAATAAAGATTGGCCTAATTGGCATGAAGCTATGGCCGTTGACCAGAAATCGGCTGGTGTTAAAAAAATAACAATTCCTCGTCCGGGTCACGCTGACCTTGTTGGCGTAACGAAATATAATTTTAATGATATAAGAAACTCAATCGAAAGATCCAGTGCAAGAGAAACGGCTGCACGTGTTGCAGCTGGATCAATTGCCAGAAAATTTCTTGAACATTTTGGAATATTAATTGGAAGCTTTGTAGAGAGCATCGGAGGAATTTACTCCACAAAAGAATACTTCAGTCAACTTTTACAAAACAAAAATGTAGTCGGAAAAACTGGATGGAATATTTCAATTAAAGCCGATAAAAGCTCAGTCCGCGTTCTTGATCAGTCACAAGAAAAGAAAATCATAAATAAAATAAAAGCTGCTAAGAAAAACGGTAATACTTTAGGCGGTACTTTTGTTACAATTGTCACTGGTGTGCCGGTCGGATTGGGAAGTTTTATGCAGTTCGATAGAAAGCTCGACGCAGACATTGCTTTTCATTTTATGTCAATTAATGCTGTTAAAGGAGTTGAAATAGGATCAGGTTTTGATTCGGCTGATCAACTTGGTTCTCAGGTTCACGATGAAATAATAATCAATAAAAAAGTTTTTTCCCGGAAATCTAATAATGCAGGTGGTATTGAAGGTGGTGTTTCGAATGGATTACCGATAATAATAAGAACGGCAATGAAACCAATTTCAACTTTAGCCAGACCGCTTAAAAGTGTTGATTTAAGTTCAATGAAAAAAGTTTCATCCCGATATGAACGCAGCGATTTTACTGCAGTTCCTTCTTGTGCAGTAATTGCAGAAAGTATGCTTGCCTGGGTAATAGCTAAACATTTTCTAATTAAATTTGGTGGCGATTCTATAGAAGAAACAGGGGATAATTTCACTTCATTCACAAAAAAATCTATCAACAGAATTCGCAAAGGATTTAAGAAATAATATGGTTAAGGTGAAAGCTTTTACTTTTAATTTATTTGCTGAAAACACAATTGTGCTTTGGGATGATGAAACTAAAGAGGCTGCTGTTATTGATCCGGGAACTTCCACTCCTGATGAACAGCAGATATTATCAGAATATATTTCATCAAATGATTTAAATATAAAATATCTGATTAATACTCATTGTCATATTGATCATATTCTTGGCTGCAGGTTTATAAAAGAAAAATTCAATCCTGATTACTATGCACCG
>JAOTUT010000266.1 GCA_029863735.1 Ignavibacteria bacterium | reverse complement strand
TTGGAAAACAAAAGACTTAGCACCTTTGTACACTTCAGGTTTTGGCCCATCATAATTTCTGTTTGCCTGAGCAAAAAGAATAGTGCTGCAAAATAGCAAAATTACTGTGATTGAATTGATAATCACTTTCATAAGAACTCTCCTTTATTTTTTACAAAATAGAAAAAACACCTTATACGGTATCTTACATTCACGCCAAGTTTGGCACTGCAGCAAGTTCAATTATCAAGCCAGAAAAACTTTTGAGAAAGAATTGATTTCGCTAACTTTGCCCCTCATTCAAAGGAATTAATGAAACTACTTAGAAATCTTTACGACTGGGTACTTCACTGGTCTAAAACCCCATACGCAACTGCAGCTTTGTTTCTGCTGGCCTTTGCCGAATCATCATTTTTCCCTATTCCGCCGGATGCACTTCTCATTGCAATGGTTCTTGGCTCCAGAATGAAAGCGTTCAAGTTTGCTACGGTCTGCTTGCTGGGATCAGTCAGCGGAGCCCTGTTAGGTTATGTGATTGGTCATTTTCTTTGGTGGACTCCGTCAAACGAGTTTACAGAGATAGCAAATTTTTTCTTTAACAATATTCCAGGTTTTACTCCGAAAACATTTTTTAACATTCAAGAGTTGTATGTAGAATATGACTTCTGGATAATTTTCACAGCCGGTTTTACTCCGCTACCCTACAAGGTTATAACTATATCTTCCGGTGCATTTAATATAAACATCATAATGTTTATTGTTGCCTCAATAATTAGCCGAGGTGCAAGATTCTTTCTTGTAGCAGCTTTGATCTGGAAATTTGGTCCCCAAATAAAATTATTTATTGATAAGTACTTCAACTGGCTGGCAATTGCATTTACAATTCTGTTGATTGGGGGTTTTGTTGCTATAAAATACATTTTTTAATTATTGTGTGAATATTCCCTTCATAAAGATTGCTAACTACCAATCGAATTCATCCGGCAGCTTTTGAATTTAAACTTCTACTTATTACATTAAATTCAAGATTACTTCTTAAACTGTAAATGCTAAAGAAGTATGCTTAATTTAAATCGATATCAATAAACCAATCGGAAAGGATTAAGCAATGAAGATTTATGTTATGCTCACAAAACTCTCTCCCGAATCTTCCAAACAAATGAAAGACCGCGCAAAACTCGGCAGGCAATGGCTGGACCAGGTAAAGAATAAATGTCCGGAGGTTAAATTTATTGCTCATTATGCTTTGCTTGGTCATTATGATTTTCTTGACATCTACGAAGCTCCAGATGAAGAAACTGCTGCAAAGGTTTCGATGATAAGTTTATCTAATGGAGCTTTCCAGGCGGAGAGTTTATCTGCAATCCCTTATAAAAGATTTTTAGAATTAGCAGATGAGATTTCCTGATAATCAAGAACGTTTGATTTTAGAAAGCTGTATTTAATCTTAGGTTTTATTTCAAATTTATTTTGGAGGAATTTATGCCGTCAAAAAAGTTAAAAGCATTTCTTGATGAGAATAAAGTGAAGTATATAAGTGTTCAACACTCATCAGCATTTACAGCGCAGGAGATTGCAGCAATTGCACACATTCCCGGAAAAGATCTCGCCAAAACAGTCATCATAAAAATTAATGGAAAGATGGTAATGGCCGTTCTGCCTGCTTCATACAAGGTTAGCTTTGATTATCTAAAGGAAGCTTTGGGTGTGACGGAAGCACGCCTGGCTTATGAACAGGAATTCATTGATAAATTCCCTGATTGTGAAGTTGGTGCGATGCCTCCATTCGGCAATATATACGGGATGGAGGTTTATGTGGCCGAAAGTTTAGCTGAGGAAGAAGAAATTGCTTTCAATGCCTGCAGTCATACCGAGCTGATCAAAATGAATTTTTCTGATTTTGAAAGACTTGTTAAGCCAAAACGAAATAAATTCTCTGTTGCAAGCAAAGCTTAATAGTGTAGTTAGTTTCTAAATCCAGGATATAAAATAAAGAGAAAATGATCCTCACAGGTTTGCTTTAAGGTAATCGGAAATCTCTTCAATAGAATCAAATGTTTTTACCATATCAAATTTTCTGCCTTCAAGTATCATTTGCTGGTTCATTTCAGAAACAACCGTCTTCCATATTTTTGAGTAACAGGCAATTGGTTTACTATCCAATAATCCTTTGTTAAAATATTCCCAAACAGCAGCAAGTTCAAGTAGTGTTCCTGTCCCTCCTTGAAGCACAACAAATCCGTCACCTAATTCAATAAGTTTATCAATTCTTTCGAACAATGTATCACAGACAATTTCTTTTGTAACATATTTATTCGTGCGACCGTTCCATAAATTAACCGTAACTCCAATTGCTTCGGAGCCACCTTCCACTGCACCTTTGGATGCAGCTTCCATAATTCCATTAAATCCGCCTGTGCAAATATCAAACCCACTCAATGCCAGCTGCTTGCCAAGATTATAAGCAGTGTGGTACTGCTCTTCATTATCGACTGGCTTAGAACTGCCGAATACAGTTATGATCTTCTTCATAAAGAAATGATTTTATTTCTTTAAATATATGAAATAAAAAATCCGTAACCTTTATTAAGACTACGGATTTTCTTGAACTAAAATATTTTTGAAATAATCACATTGCGCTGGAGCCAACAATGTTAATGCTTATCTCAATGTCTTCAGACACTTTTTGACCAACTACCATATTCTCGACGTCATAATCTGAAAGAACAATATTGAAAGTAGCTTGGACACCTAAAAGATCACCAGATGCCCGCTGCTTTGTTTGCTCACTTTCATCAAGATAGGTCATCGTAACATTAGCTGAAACTTCTTTTGTAACTCCGTGAGCAGTAAAATCACCGGTTACTTTTGCTTCTAATTTATTATCAGCTGTTACTTTTACATCGCCAACTTTTTTAATCGTAAAAGTAATTTCAGGATAACTTTCTGCATCAAGCCAGTTATCGCTTTTCAAATGCTCATCTCTTAAATCTATTCCTGTTTTAATAGAAGCAACCGGAATAGATATAGAACCTTTAAGAGATTTAACATCGCCAACATTAAATGTAACCTTGCCCATTACAGCATTAGATACTCCTGTTATATCTTCAAGTGGAGTTGTGCTAAAAAATGATGCCTGGTTTCTACCATATTTATCTTCAAAGTTAAAAGATTTCTCGCCTGTAGCTTTTACTTTAAATCCCTGGGCAAGAGATATTGATACTGCTACAAGCAATATGAAGAATGTTTTTATTATTGTTTTCATGAGGTTTCCTTTGTTTTTTTTGTTTTAAAGATGAAAAATAAAATCGTTGATATAACTACTACTATTCCTGAAAAAACAGCGGTGTGCGGCAGAAGACCTAGAATAAATTTTTCCTGAAATTCAAGCTCTGGTTTTAAGCCCAAAGTTTTATCAAGCTCGGTCATTTGTTTCTCCACCCAAATTCCGTCTTTAGATAAAATTTCACCGCCACTACCAAGCCACCATATCACTGCAGCCGAAATCAGAAGTATTGCCACGATAAGAACATATTTTTGTTTGCTGTTCATATTAAATCCATAATTGGTTTAATTTATTAATTATCTAAATTTTAATTGCTGATTTTAATATTATAGAGTCAGATATAGATTTACGATAACTGTTGTCGAGACTACTTAATCAAAATTGCACTTTTATGTTACAACATCTATTCTTAAAG
>JAOTUT010000265.1 GCA_029863735.1 Ignavibacteria bacterium | reverse complement strand
AAGGAAAATATACTCCGTTTGAAGGAATTACATTCAATTCAGTTGTGGAAAAAACTTTTTTGCGCGGTGAATTAATTATGAATCTGTTGGGAGAGACTGAACAAAAGATCGGCTACGGAAATTTTATTAAAGCTGGCACTTAACAAATAGTTTCAATACAAGAATATGAATATCAATAAGAAAATAAATATTACAAATGCTTGGATATGCCAGATTAAAGGAAATAAAATTATTCCTGTTTTTGGAGATATATTAATTTCTGAAGGACGGATTTCTGATATCAGAAAAAAAGATTTTAAAGATTTTCTTTCAAATCCTCTGCAAAATTCTGAGGACTCAATTAATGCCGGTGGAAGAGTAGTAACTGTTCCGATGATAAATTTTCATGATCACTTCTATTCCCGTTTGGCTAAAGGACTTCCGATAAAAGGATCGATGGAAAACTTTAAGGATATTCTACAAAATCTATGGTGGAAACTGGATTTAGCTCTTGATTCCGAAATGATACGCGCTTCTGCTCAAATGGCCGTACTTGAATCAATTAGAAATGGCGTAACATATATTTTCGATCACCATTCATCTCCAAATTCTACAGACGGAAGTTTAGAAATAATTGCTAAAGTTCTTCAAGATTTTGAACTTCGCGGAGTCCTTTGTTTCGAAACAACTGACCGTAACGGAAATTCTCTTTCTGAAAACGGAATTTCAGAAAATACAAATTTCTTCAGAAACTCAACCAATGCAGATTTGAAAGCTATGCTTGGACTTCACGCTTCTTTTACCTTAAACGATGATACGCTGAAGAAGGCTTCAGTATTTGTGAAGGAAGTCGGACTGGGAATTCACATTCATTTATGTGAAGACAAATTAGATCGCAAAGAGAGTTTTGCTAATTATAAAAAATATCCGGTTGATAGATTAGTTCACTTTAGTTTACTTAATGATAAAAGCATTTTGGCACACGGAATTCATTTGACAAATGACGAGTACAATTCAATAGAAAAAAGTGAAAGTGCGATAGTCTATAACTTTGATTCAAACCTTAACAATTCTGTTGGGTTGCCTGAGTTTTCACGTACACCAAAGAAAATTCCTATTCTCACCGGGACTGATGGAATGAACTCAAATCCTGCAAGATCTTTAAAACAGGTTTTTCTCCTCTCACGATATCAAGGAATGGCATTTGATCAGTCATTTGAACTTGTGGAAAAAGTTTACTTTGATCAATTAAATTTTGTACAAAAATATTTTCCAGATTTTCCTAACCTAAATGCAAAAGATAGAGCTGATTTAATTATTTGGGATTATGTCCCTCCAACTCCTTTCATGGAAAAAAATTTTATGGGACATTTTATTT
This sequence comes from Ignavibacteria bacterium, assembly GCA_029863735.1. The sequence goes on along the minus strand of JAOTUT010000265.1, from coordinate 2,344 downwards.
ACGGAATTCTGGATCGACCTGTTCACAGTGTTATACAAAATGGCAATGTATTAATGAATAACTACGAAATATCTTTTAATGATCAGAAATATCAAAAAAACATTGTAGAACAAGGGCATAGGTTATATAATAAAGTGTTAGAACTTAATTCGGATTAACAAAGGGATAAGAAATGGATTTCGCTAAAACAATATTAAAAAAGGCTGAAGAATACAGTAACTACACAGCAGACAATTTATCGAGGCTGATAAAGATTAAATCGTTAAGCGGAGAAGAAGAAGGGGTTGCCAAAGCTCTGAAACAAATAATGGAAGAAGCGGGTTTCGATGAGACCAGAATTGATGGACTTGGAAATGTTATTGGTAGAATTGGAAATGGAAAAAAAATCATTGCTATTGATGGTCATATAGATACAGTAGATTTAGGTAACCCAGAAGATTGGGATTTTCCCCCTTTGAGCGGAGAGATAAAAAATGGCTTTGTTTTGGGCAGAGGTGCGGCCGATCAATCTGGTGGTCCTGCAGCATTTGTCACCGCAGGAAAAATTTTAAAAGAAGTTGGACTGCCTAATGACGTTACTGTTTATTTTACCGGAACGGTGATGGAAGAAGACTGCGATGGTCTTTGCTGGAACTATATTATTGAAGAAGATAAAATAAAACCAGATTGTGTAATCATAACCGAACCAACAAATCTAAATATTTATCGTGGCCAACGCGGAAGAATGGAAATTGAAATTACTTTTTACGGTTTGTCATCACACGGCTCTGCTCCTGAAAGAGGAAAGAATGCAATTTATATGGCTTCAAAAGCTGCGCTTGAAATTGAAAAACTAAATGAAAAATTAGCATTTGATTTTTTTCTTGGCAAAGGATCAGTCACGGTTACTGAATTTGTTTCATCAAGCCCTTCTCTGTGCGCTGTTTCTGATTTTGCAAAAATTCATCTTGATAGAAGATTAACCTGGGGAGAAGATAAAAATCTGGCTCTTAATCAGGTAAGAGAAATTTTTAAAGGAGTGAACGCTAAAGTAGAGTTGCTTAATTATGAAAAGACTTCTTATACAGGATTAACATATGGAATGGAAAAATATTATCCCACCTGGAAAATAGAAGAAGATCATCAGGTAATTAAAAGCGGAGTAAAAACTTTTTCAGATCTTTTTAATCAGAAACCTAAAGTGGATAAGTGGACGTTTTCTACAAATGGCGTAACCATAAATGGTGTTCATAAAATTCCGGTAATAGGTTTTGGACCCGGGAATGAAGAGCTTGCTCACGCACCAAATGAAAAAGTACCTGTTGAACATTTGTTAAAAGCATCAGCTTTTTACGCCCTGTTCTGTCACAATTTTTAATGACAATCATAATAATTTAATTTTTAGAAAGCCCAAACATGGAATCAAAATTTAAAGGTAAACATTTTCTTACCTGTGAAGACTGGGCAAAAGAAGAACTTGATACTGTTTTCAAAACATCATTTGAATTAAAGAGACAATTTCTTAATGAAGAAGCGCATCTGCATCTACTGCATAAAACTTTGTTTATGATATTCTTCGAACAATCAACCCGTACCAGAAATTCTATGGAAGCGGGAATGACACAGCTTGGCGGGCATGCTCACGATTTAACTGCTGATAAAATGCAGCTTTCGCACGGAGAATCTGCAAAGGATACTGCAATTATTCTCTCTCGAATGGGACACGGAATTGCTTCAAGAAATTGTTTTTATGGAATTGGCAAAGATTATCTTAAAGAAATGTCCAAATATTCCAAACGACCTGTTATGTCTTTGCAGGATGATATTTATCATCCTTTCCAGGGTCTCGCTGACCTGATGACAATCTTTGAACACTTCGATAAAAATCCTAAAGGATTAAGAGTAACTATATCGTGGGCCTACGCTGACACGCATTCCAAACCACTTTCTGTTCCGCAAACACAAATTCTACTTTTTCCCCGTTATGGAATTGATGTTACGGTTGCTAATCCCAAAGAATTTCCGCTAAGCGAAAACATAATTGAAAAAGCGAAACAAAATGCAGCAGCAAGTGGAGCCAGCCTTAAATTTACAAACGATATGGATGAAGCATTTCTAGGTGCACAAGTTGTAATTCCTAAAAACTGGGGCGGATTTGGAGCTTACAACGTTGAAGATTATTTAAATAATGAAGATGAATGCAAGAAAGAAATGAAATCAAATTTAGAGAAGTATCATTCATGGATTTGCGATGATAAAAAAATAAAGCTCGCTGATAAGAATGTTAAGCTTATGCACGCACTGCCGGCTGATAGGGGACACGAAGTAACTGATGAAATTCTTGATAATGAAAATATATCGATTG
>JAOTUT010000264.1 GCA_029863735.1 Ignavibacteria bacterium | reverse complement strand
AAGCGGGAGTAATACCCGCTTTTCTTTTAAATACCAATTATGCAAAAAAAAGTTGCACTACATACACTTGGCTGCAAGCTAAATTATTCGGAGACTTCTTCTATTGGAAGTCAGTTTCTTGATAATAATTTTGAGGTTGTTGATTTCCAGGAAGCTTCAGATGTTTATGTGCTCAATACTTGTTCGGTTACAGAATCAGCTGAGAGAGAATGCCGGCAAATAATAAGAAGAGCACTTCGTCAAAATCCTGAAGCATTTATAATTGTTACAGGTTGCTACGCTCAACTTCGTCCGGAAGAAATCGCACGGATTGATGGAGTCGATGCCGTTTTAGGAAGTAATGAAAAATTCAAACTATTCTCGCTTCTTGAAAATTTTGACAAGCGTGAACTTACCTGTATTTCAGTTACTCCAACTGAAAATTTAACTGAGTTTGGTGTCGCTCATTCAACTGATGCAGACAGCCGGACGCGTGCTTTTCTTAAAATTCAGGATGGGTGTGATTATACTTGCTCATTCTGCACAATTCCTTTAGCGCGTGGTGCGAGCAGAAGTCTTGCAATTAATGAGGTCATCAAAGAGTTCAGGGATCTACTTCGTGACGGCTATAAAGAAATCATTCTCACAGGAGTTAATATTGGAGACTATGGAAAGAATATTGATACGAATCTCTTTCACCTGATTAATGTATTGATCAAAATTGAGGATGAATTCAGAATTCGCATTAGTTCCATTGAACCAAATCTCCTGACTGATGAAATAATTAATCTAGTTGCCAGTTCAGAAAAACTATGTAAACATTTTCACATACCGCTTCAGAGCGGGAGTCCACGGATATTAAAAGCTATGCAAAGAAGATACTCCTTGAAGGATTACGAAAATCTGATTTACAAAGTGAAAAAACATTTACCCGATTCAGCAATTGGTGTTGATGTTATTGTTGGATTTCCGGGAGAAACTGAAGAAGATTTTATTCACACACACAATTTTCTTCGAGAGCTTCCGATATCCTACCTTCACGTATTCACATACTCTGAAAGACCGGATACAAAAGCAATTTCCCTTCCAGGAACAATTGATGTGCAGGAGAGAAAGAGAAGGAATAATATTCTGAGAATTTTAAGTAAGAAAAAACGGGCAAAATTTTATTCAGATATGATCGGATCAAAGCAAGAGGTTCTTTTTGAAAATGCTAATAAAAGTAGCATAATACAGGGCTTTACATCAAATTACATAAAATTTCGGACTGTTTTTAGTGAAGATCTTACTGGCCGAATTTGCCCGGTAAACTTGCAGGAGTCAACCGCAGAATACTGCACGGGAGCGGTAATATCCATAAAAAAATCAATTGATTTAGTCACTACTTAAGACTAAAATTAAAATAAAAAATTATGAAATTATTCTTCCTCATAATCATTCTTTTATCAACCACCCCGTTAGCACAAACGGATGATTATAAATCAATTCAAGAATTAAAAAACTCTATTAAATTATCAGATGAAAACTTTCAGAATACCAATGTGAATTTTATTTATGATTATAACAGTGAGAAGAAGAGTGTCGGATTAGGAATAGTTTATTCATTACTGCTTCCCGGTATGGGAGAACTTTATGCTGATGCTTACAACATCGGTAAATATTTTACTATCGCTGATGGAGTTTTATGGGGAACATTCATCGGTATGAATGTCTATACAAATTGGCAGGAAAATAATTATCAAACTTATGCTACTGCAAATGCTGGTGTAGATAATAGCAACAAAGATGCTGAGTATTATTCTACTATTGGAAATTATACCAGTGTTTTTTCTTATAACGATGAGAAAGCTCTGGAAAGAAATTATGACCAGATGCTTGATCCGGAAGTAGATTTCTGGAAATGGAATTCCACTAACGAGCGGCAAACTTACAGGGATATGTGGACATCAAGCGAACAAACCAGTAACGACATCCGATTTGTGGTTGGAGGATTAATTCTTAACCGAATTGCGAGTGCAATTAATGCTGCTAGATTAGTTACGGCGTACAATAAAAAATTAAAAGAGGAAGTGAGCTGGAATTTTTCTGTGGGATTTGTGAATCAGCAGAACTTGCCGACAAGTCTTACTTTTATTTTTCAGAAATCACTTTAGAAGCAGCATCTTCTTAGTCTGAATCAAACCACTGGTTCCTAACCTGTAAAAGTAAATTCCACTTGGTAGATTAGAGGCGTTGAACTCAATTTCATATTCTCCTGCAGGTTTTTCTTCATCAACTAATTTCACAACTTCATTCCCCAAAGCATCAAATACTTTTAGCACTACAAATCCTAAATCCGAAATTCGAAATCCGATATTTGTTGTTGGATTAAATGGGTTTGGATAATTCTGATAGAGCATAAAATCATTCGGCTGATTTATATTTTCATCATTACTGGTTACAGTTAAAATCTTCACCGGAAATTTAGGTCCAAAATTCCACCGATCGTGGAAATCAGGGATTGAATCCCAGACAAGACTTAACCCGCAAGAATAAAGTGTATCCCACTCAGGAGTTGATTCCAAAGCTTTATATCCGAATTCCCAGTAAATAGTATCCTGTGTTGTCGGGAATGGAAGAGAGAACGCCTGAGTAAGTTCATTCAGAGCCAAAGCATGTTGGAAAGAAAATGTATCCACTAATACCATCTCACCAAATCTTCCGGCAACATTGTATCCGCCTGCTTCTGCCGGACCGCCAGCCATAAACATTTTGTACAGACCTGTTTGTCCAACAAACAATGATTCAGGACCCTCAACCCAAACCTGAACTAAAGTATCTATCTCAACTGTATGGCAAACACACCCGTAACCATTTAGCTCAGTACAGCCAATCAGGTTGGTTTCATCTACATTTGCAACAGTGACAACTGTGACAACTGTGACAAATGTTAAAAATATGAATGCTAATAAGTAATTTACTTTCATCAGGTACGATAATTAGTTGAGAGCAAAGATATAAAAAAATGTTTATTAATTGCGACTCATTTTTTTGAGCCGCTTTAATTATTTAAGCAGTATCATCTTTTTAGAAGAGAAAAAGTTGCCTGAGGAAAGTGAATAAAAATATATTCCGCTTGACAGACCTGCCGCATCAAATTCAACCTCACAATTACCTGCAGGTTTTTCTTCATTAACAAGTGTTACGATTTCATTTCCTAAAAAAAGGGAGCCTGAGCTCCCTTAATTTGGATTTACTATTCGAAAACAGACTATTTCGTGATCATCAGTTTCTTTGTAGTTGTCATTTCTCCTGCAGTAAGCCTATAATAATAAACACCGCTGGAAAGGTTTGCGCCATCAAATGAAACATCAAAAGTTCCGGCTTGCTTGAATTCATCTACAAGTGTACTTACTTCATTTCCGAGAATATCATAAACTTTAAGCGATACATTTCCATCAGCAGGAACTGAATATTTAATAACTGTTGATGGGTTAAACGGATTAGGATAGTTCTGACCAAGATAGAATACATCTGGTTGATCAATATCAATTTCAACTTCATCAGAATATGAAAATGAACCATCAAAATCCATCTGCTTCAACCTGTACGTATAATTACCGGAAAGAAGATTCTTATCTCTGAAAAGGTAATTCTGCGTTTCGGTTGTTGTTCCCTTTCCTTCAACAAATGCAACGCTTTCATACTCACCGGTTGTTTTTCTCTGAACTTCAAATCCTCTGTTATTAGTTTCTGTAGCA
>JAOTUT010000263.1 GCA_029863735.1 Ignavibacteria bacterium | reverse complement strand
ATTATCTGTTGTGTAATGAAGACCCAAGGAGTTAATACTTGATATAAGGTTTCCACTATTTGTAAGACATAAATCTGTGACTTCTGCTGGTGTATAACCCTGATTGTAAACGTGGGTCCATGTTGAATCTTCAACCATAAACCTGTACAAACCTGCGGATAAACCACCTGCATAAAGTTTTGACTCAGAATCCCATCCAAGCGTGTTTATACTATTATTATTTAATCCCAAATAGTTCCAATTATTACCCATATTAGTAGAAAAATACACTCCATCAAAAAGACTACATCCAGCGAAAATATTTCCCGAGTCATCCATCTCAAAGCAAGAAGCAATATTATTATTAAAACCAGTATTACTTAAGACCCAATTGTCACCATAGTCTGAAGAATAGTAAAGGCCTAAATGGGTGCCAGTTAATATTTCTCCGGGAGCTAATTCAAGAAATGATTCTGAATATCTCCAACCTTGTGTATTAGCAACTATCCCATTATTTGATTCAATCCATAAATCTCCCCAATTTGTTGATTTATAAACTCCACCTCCGCTCGTACCGACTAATAAAGATCCATTCGAGAGAATTAATAATTCATAGACACCAGGATACTCTATTCCATTATTAACTTGAGTCCAGGTATTTCCGTAATCAAAAGATCTGAACACTCCGTTGGATAACACTGTTTCATTTAAATTTGAATTCCTCTCTGAATTGGAAGACCAAGCGTCCCAGCTTCCTACAAGTATTGTGTCTCTGTAAGGAATTACAAAATCTTTGATCGCTGCACCGTATACAGTTATGTCTGTCCAACTATTACCACTATCTGTGGATCTTTTTAAATGTCCACTTATACCAAAATAAATATTGTTTAATTTATCGGTACCAAGACAAATAACCTTGTAAGAATTAATTCTATCCCACGAATTGCCATTGTCAGAAGACTTAATTAGTCCTTCATCTGTAGCTAGAAAAATTGTGCTGTCATTATATGGAAGAAAATCATACACTGTTGGAACATCATATGGTCCATTTGTTATCTGCCAAAAATTTTGTGCAGCTATACAAATTGAAAGAATAAAAACCAGGAGAGATATTTTAAGGATTCGCACTATTTGACCCCATTAAAATTAAACTTTAGAGAAACTTAAGAAATTAAAGTGAGAAAGTCACTTTAGAGTAAGAGCAGGATTAAGAGTATGAGTAAGGGAAGGATGGAGCAATTTCTTACTCTTATTGTTACTCTTAATCTTGATTTTAATCATACTCTGTGCTTCACCACCTTGTATTTCACTCGTTAATCAATTAATTTGACGCCTCGATTTCTGACTAAAACAATCAGCAAAATTCACTTTTTAAGCAGAATTCTAACAATTTTATTAGATAACTAAGGAAATTTATGACTAAGGATTATAAACGAAATCCTGAAATTGAAGAGCAAGAAACAAGTGAGTGGCTTTACTCGCTCGATTATGTATTTGAACACGGCGGACCTGAAAGAGTAATAGAACTACTTCAACAATTGCAAATACGCGCGCATAAAGCTGGTGTCCATATTCCTTTCTCTGCAAATACTCCATACATAAATACAATTCCAATAGAAAAGCAGCCGCCTTTCCCGGGCAACCGCGAAATTGAAAGACGAATAAAAAGTTTGATTCGCTGGAATGCAATGGCGATGGTTGTAAAAGCAAACAAGATGGAAGAAGGAATTGGCGGACATATTTCAACTTATGCAAGTGCGGCAACTTTGTATGAGATCGGTTTCAATCATTTCTTCAGAGGAAAAGGCGAAGGTTATGATGGTGACCAGATTTATTTCCAGGGTCACGCATCGCCGGGAATTTATGCACGCGCTTTTCTTGAAGGAAGAATTTCAAAAGAGAAAATAATAAACTTCAGAAGAGAGTTTGCAAAAGGCGGAGGACTTTCTTCGTATCCACATCCGTGGCTAATGCCTGAGTTCTGGGAATTCCCGACTGTGTCAATGGGTCTCGGACCAATTATGGCAATCTACCAGGCAAGGTTCAATCGGTATTTAGAAGATCGTGGTTTAAAGGAAGATACCGGCAGCAAAGTCTGGGCATTTCTTGGTGATGGCGAAACAGATGAACCTGAAACTCTTGGAGCTATTACACTCGCTGCAAGAGAGCAACTTGACAATTTAATTTTTGTTATCAACTGTAATCTGCAAAGGCTTGACGGACCTGTTCGTGGTAACGGAAAAATTATTCAGGAACTTGAAGCTGCTTTCCGTGGTGCTGGTTGGAACGTAGTAAAAGTTATATGGGGCGATGATTGGGATCCGCTTCTTGAAAAAGATAATGATGGAAAACTCATCAAACGAATGGGAGAAGTTGTTGACGGTCAGTATCAAAAGTATACGGTTGAAGGTGGCGCTTATATCCGCGAACATTTCTTTGGTGTTGATGATGAGTTAATAGAGATGGTAATCGATATGACAGATGAGCAACTTAGCAAAATGCGTCGAGGCGGACATGATCCTGAAAAAGTTTTTGCTGCTTACACTGCTGCCTTAAATCATAAGGGATCACCAACAGTTATTCTTGCTAAAACGGTAAAGGGTTACGGACTTGGTGAAAGTGGTGAAGGGAAAAATATAACTCACCAGCAAAAGAAATTAAATGAAGATGAGATGAAAGAGTTCCGTGCAAGGTTCGGCATTCCCATTTCCGATGAGCAAATTCACAACGATCCATTTTTCAGACCTGATGAAGACAGTCACGAAATTAAATACCTGAAGGAAAGAAGACAGGCATTGGGCGGATATGTTCCATCAAGAAAAACAGATTTGAAACCTATTAAAACTCCCGATGAATCACTCTTCGAAGAATTCTACAAAGGAACCGAAGGAAGAGAAGTTTCAACCACGATGGTGTTTGTGAGAATTCTGGCAAAGCTTCTTAAGGATGCTGAGATTGGTAAAAACATTGTTCCGATTGTTCCTGACGAAGCAAGGACCTTTGGAATGGAATCTCTCTTCAGACAGGTTGGAATTTATGCTCACGCAGGTCAGCTGTATGAACCTGTTGATAGAGACAGTCTTCTTTACTACAAAGAAATTAAAAACGGACAGATACTCGAAGAAGGAATTACTGAGGCCGGTTCTATGTCATCCTTCATTGCTGCCGGTACTGCTTATGCAACTCACGGATTAAATATGATTCCTTTCTTCATTTATTATTCGATGTTTGGATTACAGAGAATCGGAGATCTTGCCTGGGCTGCTGGTGACATCGGTGCTAAAGGATTTTTGATTGGTGGAACTGCTGGAAGAACCACTCTGAACGGCGAAGGTTTACAGCATCAGGATGGGCATAGTCACTTACTCGCTTATGCAATTCCAAATATGGTTGCTTACGATCCAGCTTTTGCATTTGAGCTTGCAGTAATTATCCGTGATGGAATAAAAAGAATGTTTGAAGATCAGGAGAACATTTATTATTACATAACCGTGATGAATGAAAACTATGCCATGCCTGAAATGCCGAAAGGTGCGAAGGAAGGAATTCTGAAAGGAATGTACAAATTCAAACCTTCGACAATGAAAAATGTAAAAGTTAGAGCACAGCTTTTTGGAAGCGGAACGATTATGAATCAGGTTCTTCATGCTCAGGAAATTCTTGAGAAAGATTACAAAGTCGCTTCGGATGTTTGGAGTGTCACCAGTTACAAAGAGTTGAGAAGAGAAGCTCTCGAAGTTGAAAGATG
>JAOTUT010000262.1 GCA_029863735.1 Ignavibacteria bacterium | reverse complement strand
TGAGGTAGAAAAATTCTCACGCTTAGATGAAGTATCAGAGATCTCCGAATTGGACAAATCGCAAGTAGTATACGATCTTCCGAACGGGATGGACTATCGCTTACTGGTAGATAGGATAATTACACATAGTGAAACTCATCTGACTGAAGAAAAATATTATAATTTACTTCTTGATTTATCACAACTAATGCTCTTCGCAGGTGAAATGGTGTATTCTCTTGAAATAACACAGCATATAAAAAATAAACTTGAATCCAAAAATAACTTAGAATCCATCCAGGCTGAAACAAACCTGATGATCTCGAAAATATACTGGGCACAAGCATATTGGGATGAATGCGAATTCTATATTTCAGAAGCTATACAATTATTTAAATCCATCTCAAGTAAATCAGGCCTTGCGAAGTGTGAGAATATGTTAGGAACATTATTCGGAGAAAGAGGAGAGTTTGACAAGGCACAGAAACACCTTGAAAATGCTTTAGCACTTTTGAATGGTGATGATGACTTATCATCCTGTGCAATGATTCTAACCAATTTAGGAATTATTAATACTATTAGGGGAGATTATGAAACAGCAGCCTGGAATCATAAAAACTCTATAGAAAAGTTTAAAAAATTAAATGATGTTAGGCGGTTGCCTCGCGTCTACCATAACCTTGGAATGTTATATTCTCAGATGGGGAAATATGATGTTGCACTAGAGGAATTTAATAAATGCATCACTATCTCAATGGATAATAATTACTTATCTAATTGTGCTATTGCATATATCGGTAAAGCATATCTCTATACAAAACTTAAAAATTCTGCACTGGCTGACGCATACACAGATAAAGCAATGGAAATTGCATATAATATAAATGATACATTATCAATAGCGGATATTTATAAGATCAAAGGAATTATTCATAATGATTTGGATAATTTTCAACTTTCGGAGGAATTTTTTGAGAACAGCATTAGATTAAATAATGATAAAGATAGTAAACTAAATGAAGCGGAGAGCTCTGCTGAAATAGGAACACTTCTCAAGAATACTGGTAGAGAAGAAGAAGCTAATCATTATTTAGAGTCTGCTGCAAATTTCTTTGAAGGATTAAAGAATGTGAATGTTTCAGTTGGTCTAGTTAATAAAAGCGTATAAAATGTTATAAGATTTTGTTATTAAAAGGTGCAAAAAATGCTATTTTTTTACAAAAAAAATAAAAACCAAACAAAGCTTGATATTTAAGATCTTTATTGGCGCCTCAATAATATTACTTTACAATCACACAAACACTTTTGCTCAATCCACTTGGACAGGCAATACAAATACAGATTGGGGGAACTGCTTCTAATTGTACTCCTGCTAATACCCGCAGATATTGTGGATATTATAATTCCTGAAAGAAGATCCAATTGTCCAGTCCTTCTATCCAATTGAATAATGAAATCACTTACAATTGAATCAGGAGCTTTCATCACATTCTCTGTAGGTATTGCCACAGTTGATGATGGTGCAGCTAATAATTCTGGTAACATCATTTTTAAAGGTGGAAGTTTAGAAATTAAAAATACCTCCACTGGCAGTTTAACAAATTCCAGTTCGTTAACAATAAGCAGTGGTCAATTAAAGGTTGGTGTGACCGTAACAAATATTTCTATGTGTTAGCTTAATAAGCCACACATCAGACTTAAAACTGAAATATAGAAAAACTCATCTTTTAATTTAGATATCTATTCAATCTGAGTATATTTAAAAATAAAAAACAATTTTTAATGAGTTTATGAATACATCGATTAATGTAATATCCTGTATAAAAACACCATTTATTAACTATGCATTAATATTCACAATTCTATGTGCAGTTTTGTTAGGTTGTTCAGAAAAAAAGAGTCCTAAAGATGAAAGAATCATAGTCGGGATTCAATCCGACGTGCAGACTATAAATCCTATGTATGCTTTTAATTTAGTAGAAGGAAATCTTGTTGACTTACTATTTATGAAGCCGGCTAATGAATTATGGAATGATTCGTTGGGAATGATCGAATTCCAACCAATGCTTGCAGAAAGATGGGAGTGGAGCGAGAATAATGTATTGCTTAGGATTTATCTGCGAAATGATATTTTTTGGTCAGATGGAATTCCAATAACAGTTGAAGATATAGTATTTTCATTTGATGTATATTCCGACCCAAAAGTTGAGAGTAGATTTTTCGGACAGTTTGTGAATTTTTATACTATCGATGGTCAGCAAATCGATATAAAAAAAACCTTTGAAATTATTTCACCGACAATTCTTGATATCAAATTTAGAAAAGACAGTAATCCAACTTTACTTGATGTGAATTTGGAAATTATTCCCAAACACATTTGGTCTAATTATAATAATCAAGAATTTTCTCAAGCACCCGCTAATTTTGAACCAATCACTAGTGGTCCTTTTAAATTGAGTAAATGGGAACGTGAAGCCTCAATTTCATTAAGGATTGACAGCTCATCATTTCTTTATGATTCTAATAACATCAAAGAAATTATTTTCAAAGTGATTCCTGACTATAAATCAAGAATAATTCAACTTGAAACCGGCACTATTGATATTTTGGATAACATAAAAAGTGAAGATGTGGATGAATTAAAATCATATGAAGATTTAAACTTGTCTTCATTAAGAGGCAGAGATTACGATTATATCGGATGGAACCATGTTGATCCGCAAGAGTATCAAAAATCAAAAGTAATACCTAATAAGTTTTTCTCCTCACCTAAAGTTAGAAAAGCACTGACTTATGCTATTAACAGACAGGAAATCATCGAGTCCTATTTAGATAAATTTGGAGAATTGTGTAGAGGACCGGTATCGCCTATGTTCAAGAAATATTATGAACCCGGTTTACAATTAGATGACTATAGCCCTATTAAGGCAAAAGAAATTTTAAAAAATAACGGTTGGGAAGACGAAGATGGTGATGGTATCATTGAAAAAGGAAATGTTGATTTCAGCTTTGATTTATATACGAACACTGGCAATCCGCGAAGAAATTATGTTGCCACAATTGTAAAAAATAACCTTGGGGCAGTTGGTATTGAGGTAAATGTTCAAATGCTTGAAACCGGTGCATTTGTGGAAAGATTGATGAAAAGGGATTTTAATGCCTGGATTGCCGGATGGACAATACCTATTCCAATTGATTTAAACCCATACTGGAATTCAGACCAGGATATTGGATTCCTAAATTTCTCATCATATCAAAACAATGAAAAAGATGAAATTTTAGAAAATTTCCAGCAACGATTGACAGAATCAGAAAAAACAAAGCTATACAAAGAGTTGCAAAATATATTTCAGGAGGATGAGCCGGTAACATTTCTTTATTGGTTTGATAACATCATCGCTTATAATAAACGAATAGCAAAAATAAATTTCTCAATGCTGGGTTTAGTTAAAAATGCATGGGAGTGGAAAATTAATTAGCTTGACTGGTTTAAATTTTAGAAATTGGCAATGAAAAATAAAATGTTGTTCCAATGTTCTTTTTACTTTCAACCCAAATTTTTCCTTCCTGTTTTTCTACCAATTCTTTACAAATTATTAGCCCAAGACCTGTACCAGATTCCTCTGTAGTTCCCTTTGTTGAAAAACCTTCATCGACACGGAAAAGTTTTGTAATATTTTCTTGCTCGATTCCAATCCCAGAGTCTTTTACTTTTATAATTGCCATGTCATTTTCAATTTCAGAGGAAATCG
>JAOTUT010000261.1 GCA_029863735.1 Ignavibacteria bacterium | reverse complement strand
TCCTGTATAAGTCCCTATCCATAAACATTCATTTGCATCTTCAAAAATCGAAAGTACCTGTTCCTTGTTTATTTTATTATTCGTATTGTTTATATACTGAACAAAAGTTTTTTCATGGCTGTTAAATCTGTTTAATCCTTTTCCAGTCCCGATCCAGATATTTCCAGCGTGGTCTTCACAAAATGAATAGACACGCTTATCGCTTATGCTTTGTGATTCTTCCGGGTTGTAAGTATAGAATGTAAATCGTCTTTTACTCAAACCTAATTTGTTTAATCCCCCGTTATATGTCCCGATCCAGAGGACTCCTGAATCATCATTATATAAAGAGAATACGCCGGTACTAGTTATTCCTGACGGATCATTCTCGCTAAAAATATAATCGGTAAATTTTTCACTGCCCTCATCAAAGCTATTTAATCCGCCGCCAATAGTCCCAATCCATAATATTCCCCATTTGTCCTCTGTAATTGAAAAAACTCTATTTGAATTTAAACCATTAGCATTGTAAGGATTAAATTTATACTGGATGATACTGCTGTGATTAATATCTAGCTTGTTTAACCCGCTTCTGCCTGTACCTATCCACAAATAACCCTTATGATCTTCATAAATAGAAAGGATCTCGTCGTTTCCTGAGCCTGGAGGCTCATCGATATCATATTCGTATTTAATAAACTGTCCTGTATGCAGATCGAATTTATTTAACCCATTCCCGGTTCCCACCCAGAGAACACCATTCCGGTCTTCATATATTGCTCGAACTGTATTGTTGCTTATATAAGATGGTTGGTCATTATTCTGAGCGTAATGCCTGAAACTTTCATTTTCCGGGTTAAGTTTATTTAAGCCGCCGCCATCGGTTCCTATCCACAGACTCCCTGTTTTATCGAGACATAGAGAAAGCACATTATTGTTGCTTAGGCTTGTGGGGTCATTAGGGTCATTTTTGTACTGAATGAACTTTTCTTCTTCCCTGATAAATTTATTTAACCCGCCTCCATAAGTTCCAATCCACAAATTACCTTTTTCATCTTCACTTATAGTGTATATTCTATTCGCACTGATACTATACGGATCATTGGGATTGTGTTTATAAATTAAAAAGTTATAGCCATCATACCTGTTTAATCCGTCTGCAGTGCCAAGCCACAAAAAACCTCTGCTGTCCTGATAAATAGCGTAGATAGTGCTTTGTGAAAGACCTTGTTCAACAGTAAAATGCTCAAACCGGAAACTATCGGTTTGAGCATTAATAAATAACGAAAAGCAAACTAAAAAACTTCCTATTTTAATGAGCCTGTCCATATGTAAGAATAACTCATTAACTATAATAAACAGTTATGGAAATTGTATAGTATCCCCGTTGGCTATAAGCAATACAGGGTTGCCTGACTGAGAAGGAATTTGAATTGTATCTCCCAATGTATTAGTGATTTGAATTGTATCACCTCCCGGTCCGGGAATTGGAATAGTTATTAGTGGAAGAAGTTCTGCAACCTGTATCGTGTCTCCCTGTGAAATACAAATATCACAATCTGGCGGATCGTCTGGTATAGGGCCGCAGCTCACGTAAAAAACAATAAAGCTAATAAATAAGATTGCTGTAAGAATTCTTAAAATGTTTTTCATTTTAGTGCCTCCTATTTTTGTGTGAATAAAATATTTTGTAATAGAGTACTATGCAGAAAAGAATTTCCGGTGAGAATTGTGACTGAGGTGAAGAAGTAATTTTATTATTAAATACCATCACTTTTCTTAATAAATTATTATCAAAGAAAGAAGGTACTTGAAGTGCCGATCAAATTACCCGCCCTCCCAATTTGAAATAGTTCGAGTAATAATTTGCAAAACTAAATGCTAAGAAGCAAGTGGAAGAAGTTTAATTATTAACTACTGTTTATATTGGCAAGCAATAAATAAGCCCCGACTATGCGGGGCATTAATATCCTTCGTTACACTCAGGACAACATTTTTTACATTATTTCATCAGAATCAATTTTTTAGAAGCAGTAAAGTTTGATGCTTCTATTCTGTATACATATACTCCACTCGATAGTTTGCTTGCATTGAAGTTTACTTCATACCTGCCTGCTTTCTGTGTAGTGTTTACTAGCGCTGCAACTTCTTCTCCAAGCATATTGTATACTGCCAGCTTCACAAATCCATCTTCAGGAATCGAGTATTTTATCGTAGTACTCGGGTTGAATGGATTCGGATAGTTCTGTTCAAGTGAATACTCAAGCGGTATTTCTACATCTACATTCACTTCATCTGAATAAGCGAATGTTCCATCAAAGTCTATCTGCTTTATTCTGTACGTGTAATTTCCAGTTTCAAGCTTTGAATCCACAAACGAATATGTTTTTGGTTCTGTTGTCGTTCCAAATCCTGCAACAAATCCCACTTGCTCAAATGAACCACCGGCATTGATTTTCTCAATCTGGAATCCCTGGTTGTTGGTTTCTGTTGCTGTACTCCAGTTCAACTCAACACCATCTTTAATAACTTGCACGGTAAAGGAAGTAAGCTCAACCGGAATAACGTATGTTCCATAGATGCAGAAGTTATCAAGAACCCACCACCAGTCCCATCCGGGCTGAACAGATCTTAATCTAATCATTATATTTGAATTGCCTGCTGCCAATGACGATATATTTACTGTTTCATGAGTATTTGTGATATCTATACCAATTTGATCCCATACACCAACCCAGGATGAACCACCATTCGTACTTACTTCAACATGCGCTTCATCCTGTGCATCTATAGTATTCCAGTCATTATCAAATTCAATTGTAACGACATCATATAAAGTACAATCAAGTGATTGATTTAAAGTTGCAGTGGTCAGCATTGTACTGCCGCTTCCGCATTCATCAACATCTGCAGCCATTATACCACCAGTTGAAGTTGCTGGTAATGTATAGGTGTTGGGAAATGGAGCAAAACGGATTTGCCATACGCAACCGGAGGATCCACCATCATTAGTTACAGTCCAGTTTCCTAATCCGCCTTCAAATGCTTCACAGAATAAAGTATCCGTTACCTGGTTTGGATCAGTAACAGTGATATAATCTGTTTTTGTTTCGGAGGCAAAGTTTGTTCCATCCGATACAGTTAAATTAACTGTATAAATTCCAAAGTTACTATAAATCCAAGATGGATTTTGTGTTGTTGCATCAACGGTTCCATTGTTATCAAAATCCCATTCCCAGGAAGTTATAGGATTGGGTTGTGAGATTGAGAGATCAGTAAATTGAACAGTTAACGGAGCCGACCCATTAGTTATATCGGCCATAAATTCCGCAGTAACTGGTCCTTCAATATATCCTCTATCAGCAAAAACCGGAATGATTTGAGCAAGATGACTTCCTCCATAAGTCAGTTGATCAGCAGCGATAAAAGCATTCGCTGCGTCTGGTTGATTTGAACTTCCATTAGTCATAGCAAGTGCTTCAATAAAATTATGATCTGTTGGAACTCTGCCGATTAAATCATATATGGACATAAGAGATGAAGCCCACATTTGGCCGTCAGTATGAATCGTTCCTGTTAAACCTTCAGGATAATGCGCCGTATAGTTGGTAATTCTGCCGGGCCAGAATGGATTATGACCATCCCATATAAATACCCAATTGTATGCGGGATCGGAAGGAGTCCAGAAAGCTGTGCTTCTAACATAAGAAGTAGCCCAGTAATCACCACAGCCTTCACTTAATCCTTCAACCTGCGAAATC
>JAOTUT010000260.1 GCA_029863735.1 Ignavibacteria bacterium | reverse complement strand
CCAATAATTGAAATATACAATCGGGAAAGTAATTTCCCGGCTCAACTTGTTTCCAAAATGGCTGAACTTGGATTGTACGGTAGTACTCTCCCACAAAAATATGGCTGTGCTGAACTCAATTATGTTTCTTATGGTTTGATTACTCAGGAGTTGGAAAGAGGAGATAGTGGTATTAGGAGTTTTGTTTCGGTTCAAAGCTCGTTGGTAATGTATCCCATTTTTCGCTTTGGCAGTGAAGAACATAAAGATAAATGGCTTCCACAATTAGCAAATGGAACAAAGATTGGCTGCTACGGATTGACAGAGCCTGATTACGGTTCAAATCCATCCGGAATGGTAACCAAGGCGGAAAAAGTTGATGGCGGATTTCTTTTGAACGGTGCCAAGATGTGGATCACGAATGGAACTATTGCTGACATTGCAGTCGTTTGGGCTAAACTTGATGGAGTTGTTCGGGGATTCTTGGTTGAAAAGGGAATGAAAGGTTTTACCGCACCGGAAATGAAAGGAAAACATTCATTAAGGGCTTCTGTTACTTCTGAATTAATATTTGATAATGTATTTCTTCCTGACAAAAATTTACTCCCCAAAACTGAAGGATTAAAAAATGCTTTGATGTGTTTGAATCAAGCTCGTTATGGTATTGCCTGGGGAGTTGTCGGAGCAATGATGGCTTGCTATGATTCTGCACTGAATTATGCAAAAAGTAGAAAACAATTCAGTAAACCAATTGCTGGTTATCAGATGACTCAGGAAAAATTAGTATATATTCTTACTGAAATAACAAAAGCACAATTGCTAAATCTCCAACTGGGAAGAATGATGGATAAAGGAGATGCAAAGCACGTTCATGTTTCAATGGCAAAGAGAAATAATTGTGAAAAGGCCCTTGAGATTGCAAGAATATCAAGGGAAATTCATGGTGCAAATGGTATACTTGATGAATACCCTGTTATGAGGCATGCTGCAAATCTTGAGTCAGTCAAAACTTATGAAGGAACTCACGAAATGCACACCCTTATTCTTGGTGAAGATATAACAGGCATTCCTGCATTTGATTAAAAAAGAATTCAATATGAATGAAAAATTCAAAATAGAAGAAGCTCTAACTTTTGATGATGTTTTATTAGTCCCTGCAAAATCATCTGTCTTACCCCGGGAAGTTGATGTAGCAACTTACCTAACTCCTGAAATAAAATTAAACATACCGATTATTTCTGCGGCAATGGATACAGTAACAGAAGCTAATTTAGCTATTGCCATGGCAAGAGAAGGTGGGATCGGAATACTTCATAAGAATATGAGTATCGAGAGACAATGTGAAGAGGTAGATAAAGTTAAGAGATCAGAAAGCGGAATGATTAAGGATCCTGTTACTCTTTCACCTGAAAAGACAATCAAAGATGCATTACTGCTAATGAGGAAGTATAGTATTTCAGGAATACCTATAGTAGATAATTCAAAAAAACTCGTTGGTATTCTGACAAACCGAGACCTTAGATTTGAACCCAATGAAAGATTAAAAGTTTCTCAACTTATGACCAAAGATAATCTTATTACAGCACCGATGGGAACAACCTTAGAAAAAGCAGAGAAAATTCTTCAGCGTCATAAAATTGAAAAACTACCGGTTGTAGATAAACGAGGAATATTAAGAGGGCTGATAACTTTCAAGGACATTATGAAAAAGAAAAAACATCCATTTGCTTGTAAAGATGAACATGGCAGACTACGAGTGGGAGCAGCAGTGGGTGTAACAATGGACACATTTGATAGAATTGAGGCTCTTACTTTAGCTGGCGCTGATGCTATAGTTGTTGATACTGCACACGGACATTCAACCGGAGTAATAAAAGTGATTAAGGAAGCAAGGAAAAAATTTAAATACATACAGCTAATAGCAGGTAATATAGGAACTTATGAAGCAACACTTGATCTAATAAATTGCAAAGTGGATGCAATAAAAGTTGGAATTGGTCCAGGTTCAATTTGTACTACTCGTGTAATAGCTGGTGTTGGTATTCCTCAAATCTCTGCTGTTCTTAATTCATACCGTGCCACAGTAAAGTCTGGAATTCCAATTATAGCTGATGGCGGAATTAAACAAACTGGAGATGTTGCTAAAGCATTAGCAGCGGGAGCACACAGTGTCATGATCGGAAGTCTTTTTGCAGGAGTTGAAGAAAGTCCTGGTGAGTCCATACTTTATGAAGGAAGAAGCTTCAAATCTTACAGAGGAATGGGCAGTTTAGGTGCTATGAAGGAAGGAAGCAAGGATAGATATTTCCAGGATGTAGAGGATGATATTGCCAAATTGGTACCGGAAGGAGTTGAAGGAAGGGTTCCTTATAAAGGTCCTCTTGAAAATACTATATATCAGCTAGTTGGAGGATTGAGAGCTGCTATGGGTTATTGTGGAGTGAAGAACATAGATGATCTAAGAAAGAATGCGAGGTTTGTAAAAATAACTTCTGCAGGTCTAAAGGAAAGTCATCCTCACGATGTAATTATTACTAAAGAAGCTTCTAACTACCAGGTTAAGTCTTAGACTTCTTAAAAGGGCAGACTATTTACAATGCATAAAGTACTCGTTATTGCTTATTATTTCCCCCCAATGGGTTTAAGTGGTGTTCAGCGTACACTAAAGTTTGTTAAATATCTCAAACAGAACAATTGGGAACCTACCGTTATTACTACCAAAAATGTAGCCTACTTTGCTCATGATGATTCACTGCAGAAAGAATTAGAAGAAACTGGTGTTCGAGTAATAAGAGTTGAAGGTTCAGAACCAAATTCACTTCTTTCAAAACGCGGAACCATTAAACTACCAAGTGAATTTGTTCGTAAAACTTTTAATAGATTAAGTCAGATTTTTTTTATACCTGATAATAAAATTTCCTGGGCTAAAAAGGCATTTAAAAAAGCGATTGAAATTCTCTCAAATGAACATTTTGATTGTGTTTTTATTTCCGCACCACCATTCAGTCAGTTTGATGTATTTACTGGCATAAAAAAATATCAAAACATTCCGATTATTCTAGATTACCGGGATCTTTGGGTTGATAATCAGTTCTCATTTTATCTAACTCCTTTCCATAAAAATTTGCACAAAAGAAAAGAGTATAGTGCATTGAAAGCAGCCGATAAAGTGATAGTAACTAATAGAAGAATTAAAGAGAAGCTTATAAATGTTTATAAGTTTCTTTCTTTTGATGATGTTTTCATCTTACCACATGGTTATGACCCAGATGATTTTACCAAGTTTGAGCAAGTACAAAAACCAAATGATAAAATGCTAATTACTTATGCGGGATTATTTTACGAGTATATTACACCAAAATACTTTCTTCAGGCATTCAAAAAGTTGTTGATTGAAAATCCTTCTGTTGCTGAAAATATTCGATTATCATTTGTAGGTTTACTGGGAAAAGAAAATCAAAAACTCATCAATGAATTAAAACTTGAAGCATATATTTCTGAGTATGGTTATTTACATCACCTTGATACTATTCAGAAGTTGATGATGAGTGACGTTCTTTGGTTTATGGTGGGTAAAGGAAAGAGTGCCGAGACAATTTCCAGTGGGAAATTATACGAATATTTCGGAACACGAAAACCAATAATTGCCTGTGTTCCCGAGGGTGCTTTGAAGATGGCTGCAATTGAATACAAAGCTTCCTTTATTACTGAACCCGATAATGTTGGACAGATTAAGGATACGATTGTTCAAGTCTATAGCTTATTTAAAGAA
>JAOTUT010000259.1 GCA_029863735.1 Ignavibacteria bacterium | reverse complement strand
ATTCTGAAATGATATAATATCTGGTTTTTGAATAACGCCGGCATCAATATTCACAGCTTTTCGAATGGTCTCATTTTGTTGCCAGCTCTTATACCCTGCTAATACGGTCGGCAAATGGACAACGAGGGCAGCAGAGATAGACCGCGAGGCACTTTCCCACAGATAGCTTGGTGTATGATCCACGGCGTAGTAATCTACCTTTCCAATTTTAAACATAGGATTTTTAAATGTGGTTGGTTTTGCAAAAAAGAATCCCATACCCTCATCGCAACTGACGTCAATAATAAGGCAGCCTGGTTTGAGAGAAGATATTTCATCTTCTGTAACGAAAAGAATAGGATGATCTGGTTCTTGCAGGGTTCCGTTCACGATGATCTCTGATTGTTTGATCAGATCAATTAATGGTTGCTCAGTCCCATCGTGCTCTACTACCAACATGCGCGCTTCACCTTCATTGCCTTCCCTAATACGGACATATTCACAATCAAGTACTTCCTCACGCACTTCGTGGTCGGGACGTTGAATGCAAATTGTGATATCTCTAAAGCCACGTGCTTTAAGGGCGTATATTGCTCCCCGGCTGACCGCACCAAAACTAAAAATGATCACTTTGCGCTGGTTACCGTAATGCCCGTCGATTCCTTTAAGTTGCAGTGCATGTAAAACCGCACAGTAACCCGCCATTTCGTTGTTTTTATAAAAAGTGTGGCGCCCAATCTGTCCGCTAGGTCCCCAGACAAACATATCCTCAAAGGCGATAAGTGTCTGTTTGCGATCGATGGCAGCCTGAGTGTGCGACCTTTGTTGTACACAATGCGGATAGCCCCAAAGGATTCCACCCTCACGCAGTTCTTCGAAATCCGCTAACACTGGTTTGGCAAGGATGACATTCCCAATATTGGCCAGTAGTTCGTGGCGTGTGGCAATGCCACCTGACTGTTCAGACATTTCTGAATCGGAAATACTAAAAGGTGTTCCATAACCCTCCTCAAAAATTAGCTGACGACGAATTTGTTCGGGAAGGCGTATCAGATGTTCCGGATGGATTGGAATACGTCGCTCATCCTCTTTTCTTGAAGTACCAATGACTCCAAATTTTAATTTATTCATATAGTTTCTTTCTTTTTTACAAAAACTTACTTTTGTGATTATATCGAAGTATTTTCAAAAGACCAATATACTCGTTTAATATGCTTATGCAATCTTTTCACAAAACGATGTTCTCAATCGCGAATACTACACACCGATTCAAAACTCACTCATTTGTTATAAAAAGAGAAAAAACTAGTCGACTTCTTTAAGCGATGCAAAGAAGATAAAAACTACTGGGATAAAATTTCTAAAGCGGGAATTAAAAGGGTTGATACAACTTTTAACTGGGAACTTTACGTAAAGAATCTTCTATCGCTTGCAAAGATTTTCGGCTTCTGGAAATTTACCTCCAATATTGAAATGACGGGAATGAACTCTTATCTCGATTTAATGTATCACACATTGTATAAACCAAGAGCAAAAGAGATTTTTGAGATGCAGAAGACAAAGTTGTAGAAAAATTAACGTTAGAATTAAAACGTACCGCTTTGTGGTGTAGGTTTGAATGACTTGTTATATGTCATCATACTCTCGCCCGAAATTAACACCACCACGCGCTCTTAAATTTAAAATTTGGCCTCGTTGTAGCATTGGGTTTTTTCGAACATACATTTTAAAACTCGTTGCATTCAAAGTTATTTCGCCCTCCTGACATTCAAAACGGAATGTGTACTCTGTTAATTTTCCGTTTCTTGTTTTGCGTGGATTCTCCATGTGCAGGTTATTTACTTCTATTTCCCCTTGCTGTGAATCTATATCAATGTTAATATCATATGCATTTTCAAAAACCATAGTGACTGGCGATATCCAGAATTTAAAATATTCTTCTCCTTCTTTAGGGTGCACCCACTTAAATATGTAATCTAGATCAATTAGGTATTCCCACTTTTGGGGATTTGCTAACAACCCCCACACTTTCGCATCGTGCCAACCCATGACCTTAAAATCACCTTCAGTCCAGATTTGCTTTTCTAGTTCGTATGCTTCCAAAGTTCTTATGCCATATAAATATTAATTATTCTACTAATATTCGTTATCTCATCCGGTCCTTCCCTGTTAAGCGGTTAACATTTTTCCCCTCCTGATTTGCTGTAAGCGGGGTAAGCAAATAATTGCAGGACAAACTTATGCACGGCAAGTTTTAATTTCAATTAAAAATTTTCAAAATTTATTTAGCTGGCTCGTACCAAATGGATATAACAGTAATACTGGGTTCGAGACTACCACCGCAACAGGATTGTTTTATGTCTTTAATCTCAATTCCTTTGTTTGCTTCAAGCCAGCTATTAATTTCATTTTCAAGTATGTCTTTGGAAGCTGGTCCCCGCTTGAAAAAGTGGTGACCGGATTTTTTAAATATTTTTATTTTCATTTTACTCCTTATTTAATCTAATTGTAATAATTTATTAAACCTGCCAGAGGCCACATTCTATCCCACCAATTTCATAGATTGCAATTATTCCGTGTCCGGGGATTTCCATACGTTCTAGTAATATTTTAGCTCCTTGCTGGGTAACTTTCTTAACAGAAGCTGTCAGATCTGAAACCCGGAGATACATTCGCATAGTTGGTTTTTCAGTTGGCTGCATAGGTGCACGAATACCGATTTGCAAACCATCCTTAAGTTTAGCTACCCGTGCATTTCCCAATTCAGGTTTTTCAGGTTGGAAGTCCCAGCCAAAAGAATTGGTGTATAAGTCACACATTGCCTTAACATCTGGAGTTACAATTTCGAGATAGTGAAGAGTATGTTCAGTATTATTCATAATGATATACCTCCATTTTAACTACAATTAAAAACTTTCAAATTTTATTTTTTACGGTACCTGCTCGACATACCGAAGCGGCCGGGTTGATTTGGTGGCAATTTCTTTTTTGATATAGTTTTTATGTTAAGAAAACAAAGTTCATTTTTAATAATTTTGAAACCTAAAACCAGTTCTTTCTTTTGAAATAAAAAAGCATAGCAAGCACAACCGAAATCATAACTCCCCAAACTGCAAAGTACGCCCACGGCCAATCAAGCTCTGGTATATAGCGAAAATTCATTCCATAAATACCCACAATAAAAGTAAGCGGGATAAATATCGTAGCAATAACGGTAAGAACTTTCATCACCTCATTCATTTTATTACTCATCATCGAAAGATAAATTTCCATCAGTCCGTTTGTTACTTCTCTCTGCTGCTCTATTGATTCAGTTATATGAATAGTATGGTCGTAAAGATCACGCAGATATGGCTCAATACTTTCATCTAAAAGGTCTGATTCGTCTTTTATCAATTGATTCACAATTTCTCTTGACGGATAGATGGATCGGCGTAAAAGAAGTAATAGGTTGCGTAGGTTGTATATGCTTTCTATCTGCGATCTTTCAGTTTTATTAATCACTTCAACGTCAAGAATTTCTATTCTTTCCTCCACTTTTTCGAGCGCAAGAAAATAATGATCAACAACAATATCCATTAAAGCATAAAGCAGGTAATCAACACCTCTTTTGCGGATTTTTCCAAGCTGAGTGGTAATTCTGTCTTTAACGGGATTAAATATATCATCGGTCTTTTCAGAAAAGCTGAATAAAAAATTTTTTCCAAGTATAAAACTTACCTGTTCGGTTTCCAGAATTTTTTGTTCTGCATTGAATGTTAGCAGCTTCATTACTATAAAAAGA
>JAOTUT010000258.1 GCA_029863735.1 Ignavibacteria bacterium | reverse complement strand
TAACAGTAAATATTTTTATAATAATAATCAGCTTTTTACTTTCCTACCTAGAAACTAAATACGACAACGAATTCTGGAATGCAGTTCACTATTGGTATATCGTTCCGGTTGTTCTTATCACCTTTAAAGAACTTTACTTTATGATAAAGCCAATAAGGATTTATGATCACGATGAAATGTTTATTGCAATTGACAGATGGTTGTTCGGAACTGATCCGACACATTTTCTTCAGCAAATTTCAAATCCGGTTTTAACTGAAATTCTGCAAATCGTTTACGGAATGTTTTATCTGCTGCCTATTTTATTGGGTTTATTTCTTCTTAAAAAGAAAAGATATGTTGCAATGGATTTTTCGGTATTCATAGTTATCTATGGCTTTTATCTTTCATACCTGGGTTATTTTATCTGGCCAGGAATCGGTCCACGATTTACTCTTCATAATTTTGAAACTATAAACCAGGATTTACCGGGACTTTTTCTGACAAACTTTCTGAGAGACCTAGTTAACTCAGGCGAATCAATACCGCGTGGCACACCAAATCCTGCTGAAATTGTTCAACGTGATATTTTTCCAAGCGGTCACACAATGATAACTCTTATTGTGATGTATCTTTCATTCCGCCTTAAAAGTAGATCGAGATATTTTTTCGTTCCAATTGGAACTCTCCTCATCTTTTCAACTGTTTACCTCTGGTATCATTATGTAATTGATCTAATGGGCGGATTGTTATTTATGATTTTTACTGTTTGGACCGGTAAGTACATCTTTAACTGGTGGAGAAGGAAAATTGGCAAGCCAGAATTTGAGTACGGAAAATACTAACACAAAGTATGGTTGTATGAATGTATGATTGTCCGCTTTTTTGCGAGATCCCGCTTGGTGGAGATGATTAAATGATTGATAAGAAAAACAAAGTAAAACATATTTTCGATTCGATTGCCGGAAGATATGATTTCCTAAATCACCTTTTAAGTTTCGGAGTTGATAAATACTGGAGAAAAAAAGCACTCAAGCTGAGCAAAGTCGGAAGTGATAGTTACTTGCTTGATATTGCCTGCGGCACTGGCGATGTAGCTATTGAGGCTTACAAACAAGGAGTGAGAAATGTTATAGGGGCAGACTTTTCTCACAATATGCTCGGACTCTTCAAGAAAAAAGAAGAATGGATTAATGGCAAAGTTGTCCAATCAACTGCTGAGCAAATGCCGTTCAGAGATAATAGCTTTACAAATATTTCAGTAGCGTTTGGCGTGCGAAACTTTTATGATATTAAAGAAGGATTCAAATCATTTCATCGTGTGCTAAATAATAGTGGCAAAGCAACCATAGTTGAATTTCAGATGCCCGAGAATAAAATATTCAAAAGTCTTTATAAATTTTACTTCAAGAAAATACTTCCCTTTATTGGTGGAATCGTTTCAAAAAATAAAGGTGCATACCAATACTTACCTAATTCAGTTGAAGAGTTTGATGAGAAGATATTTTTGGTTGATTTGCTGAAAGAGGTTGGATTTCAATCTATAAAAAAATACAAACTGACATTTGGGATTGTTCTAGTTGTGATCGCAGAAAAATAATTACTTAATATCGTATTGAATTAGTTCCTGAGTTAGAATATTCGGAGAAGGTGTAAAAGTAATTCCACCGCCTCCAATACTCACGAAAAACTGATTACCCTGATACTTAATTAAACCTCTATTCGCAGCATACCACATATATGCTGTATATGTCTCAGGCGCAGAACCGATTTCTGTATAAAGTTCAAGTGTATATCTTACTTTCCGAGAAGGAACGACAACAGTAATTGAGTCTAAATTCAATTCAACCAGTTCAGTTCCATCAAATCTGGCAGCAATATCCAGAATTTTTATTTCTATCCCAGGTTGAATTTCTGCTGTAACGCGATACAAACTCCAGGAACTTCCACTGGTCAGTGGATAAAACAGAAGCTGCATTTCATCTCTCAAAGAAACGTATTGCTTGAGCGAATCAGGAATTAAAAGTGCGATTTGAGTTGTATCAACTGCATAGAAAACTCCTGTTTCAGTTTTACGGAAGAGAAATGTGCTCACTGAACTTTGACTTCCAAAATCCAGTGAATCATACTGGGTTGTATAATTTATTCCGTTATATAAAATTGTTCCGGAATAAACAATATTTCTTGTTCCTTCCTGAACTAGGTTGCCTAGCGTATCCGTTTCAGTAACAGAATATTTGAAGGTCGTACCTATACCACCGGGATAATAATCAGGATAATTTTGTTCCGGAGCATCAACAGGTGTATTCGATTTACAGCTAATGAAAACTGTAAGCGAGAGTAAAACAAAAACCAATGTTCTCAAAATTAATTTTACCAAATTATAACTCCATTAAATACTTCTTTAATTGATCAAACGCTCTGAACCTGTGGCTGATTTTATTTTTGATTTCAGGCGGAAGTTCGGCTGCAGTTTTGTCGTAACCATCAGGCAGAAACAGAGGATCGTATCCAAAACCGTTTGTGCCGCGAGGTTCTTTAATTATACTACCTGCAATTTCTCCAACTGCAACAAAATAATCAGCACCAAAAAAATAGACCGCTGCACAAACGAACTTAGCTCTGGATGGTTCAGGAAATGATCTTAATTTTTCCAGAAGCTTGTTATTATTTTCTTCATCTGTTGCATTCTCACCAGCGTATCTTGCTGAATAAACCCCCGGCTCATTTCCTAGCTGGAGCGCAACTAATCCTGAATCATCAGCAATAGTTGGAAGCTTGAATTTATTATAAATTATTTCAGCTTTTATTTTTGCGTTACCTTCGAAAGTATCTGCAGTCTCGTGAATTTCATCAGTAAACCCAACATCGTTCAGAGAAATAATTTCAGCATTTATTCCACTCAGAATGTGACGGACCTCTTTAACTTTGCCTTCATTCTTAGATGCAAATATTATTTTCCTCATTAAATTCTTTTCAGCAATTCTTTTAATTGTTCTCTGCCGCTTTGAACTAATTCTTGCTGATCATAAACGAGCGATTCTCTGTTCTTCACCAACCATTTCCCATCAATCATTACACTTTTAATATTTTCTGCTGTCGACGAAAAAATGATATCTGAATAAACAGAATCATTGGAATCAGAATACGAGTTCGCGTAAGATTCGAGGTCAATCAAAACAAGATCTGCTTTCTTTCCGACTTCAATGCTGCCAACTTCATCCTGAAGATGGAGTGCTTTTGCCCCTTCAATTGTTGCCATTCTAAAAATAGTTTTCGCATCCATAGATTCTGCACCGTGAATTGGCTTCTGAATTAAAGATGCTAATCTCATTTCATTAAAGATGCTAAGATTGTTATTACATGGCGCACCATCAGCACCAAGCGTGACTGAAATTCCTTCTTTCAAGTATTTGGGAATTGGAGCTATGCCGGAACCAAGCTTCAGGTTTGCTGAAGGACAGTGAGCAATTCTTGTATTTCTGTCTTTTAATATTTTTCTTTCAGTATCTGATGTATGAACGCAATGTGCAAGCACAGTGTGATCGTCCAGAACACCGATGAAATTAAAATACTCTATATTTTCTTTGTGAAATCGCTTTCGTACCTCATCAATTTCATCAACACTTTCTGAGGAATGAGTATGATAAATACTTCCCGGAAAATCTTTCATTATTTCTTTTGTTTCTTTCAAAAGATCTTCGCTGCATGAAAGAACAAATCTTGGTGAAAAAGAGTACTTAATTCTTCCACCATCTGAATTGTGAAAGTTTTGTGCGAGATTCA
>JAOTUT010000257.1 GCA_029863735.1 Ignavibacteria bacterium | reverse complement strand
TATTCTTTTTTCGTTCATAAATATTATATAAAATAATAGCTAACTATAATGCGTGAATTCTTCAACTTAAAATAACAAGTTTTTTTAGTCACTTTAAAATGATGGTCTTATTTACTTTTAGTTCAGCATCCAGACATTCAAAGTGAGTACAGTAGAAAATATTACCCAGGCAGAGTAAGGTAAAAGTAAATATGCAGCGAGGGGTGAAAACCGATAGATAAGCAAAACAAGAAGAAATATATTTGCAATTAACAACACAGCTTGAACGAATGCCAGGCTCAATAACTGATGAGAAAAGAACAGAACATTCCAGCCAACTACCAATACTGCATTCAGAATAAAAAGAGAGATAATAACCCCAAACTTTTTTTCGGAAGAATATTTATTCCAGATAATAAGAATGGATAAAGAGGTCAAGATAAAAATTATAGTCCAAGCTAATACCATTAATGAGTTTGATGGCGTCCAGACCGGAAGGTTAATTGTTTTATACCACGATCTTCCCATATCTGCAAAATAAGAGGCGGCAGATGCGGTTATGATTACAAACAACGGAATGAAGAAAAAATTTGGTCTAATACGTGTCAAAATTCCTGACCCTATGTTTTTTTATCGGCAATGAAATAAAGAAAGAAAAATGCTGGAAGTCAAACACCAGTTTTTTCCCAATATACTTTTATTTCAGTATTTGCTCAATTGCTTCGTTTGAATCTTCTACTGGCAGCTGACAGACACGATTCTCACAAACATAAAATAAAGTTTTACCTGGAAAATACCTGTCCTTCAAAATCTCTAAATCACTTTCTCCCTTTCCTCCAAAGAGAATAATATTTGGTAAAAACATTCTGTCAATTTTTTCTCTTTCTTTTTCGTAATTGTCTCCAACAATGCCAAGTTCGTAAAATGGAAACGAGAGTTTAGTGGCAGCATCCAACCAATATGAATGAAAAGTAGGATTTATCATTGCAGATTGTTTTACTGCTTTAATCATCTCGTTTGCCAACGCTTCGTAAGGTTGATCATAAAAAAATCGTGAGAGTTTTAATAGTCCCATGGCAAGAGATGAATTTGATGAAGGTGTAACATTATCTGAAAAATCTATTTTGCGGGCTATCAAAGGTTCGTCAATATCAGAAGTATAAAAGAAGAGGTCAGATTCATTTTCTTTAAAGTGAGCAATTAAATAATCAGCTAATTTTTTAGCAGCATTAATCCATTTTTCATCAAATGTAATCTCATACAATAAAATAAATGCTTCAACAGTGTAAGAGTAATCGTCCAGAAAAGCATTAATTGTGCTTTTGCCATTCTTATAGTTTCGGCTTAGCCTTCCATCTTCGTTCATCATTTTACTCAGTATGAATTCGGCGTTCTTTATTGCAGCCACCAAAAATTTGCTCTCACCGAAAGCCGTATAAGCATCAGCATATCCCTTTAGCATTAATGAATTCCAGGAAATTAAAATTTTATCATCGAGTCCCGGTCTGATTCGTTTGTTTCGTTCTTCAAATAATATTTTTATAGATTCACTTATCATCCTATCAAATAATTCTTCACTGATTTGATATTTTTTTAACAAATCCTCTTTATTCTGAGTGATAAACAGGATATTATTTCCTTCCCAATTACCAATTGAAGTGACAGAATAATAATCACAAAAGATTTCAGATTTTTCACCGAGCAAATTTTCTATTTCCTCTTTGGTCCATACATAATATTTTCCTTCCTCGCCTTCTGAATCAGCATCAATTGAAGAATAGAAACCACCAGATTCATCGGTTAACTCTCTTTCAATAAATTCCAGTGTTTCATAAACAACTTTTTTGTGGAGTTCATTTCCTGTCACTTTGTAAGCATTCGAATAAATACTAACCAGCTGACCATTATCGTAAAGCATTTTTTCAAAGTGAGGAACTTTCCAGATTTCATCAGTTGAGTAACGAGCAAAACCTCCACCAACATGATCATAAATTCCACCGTTAGCTATATTGTCCAAAGTAATTTTAATCGCCTCAGTTGCTTTCGGATCTTTAGTATGGAAATGATAATCCATTAAAAATTGATAAATGTTCGGCATAGGAAATTTAGGAGCGCCTTTCGTTCCACCGCTCGTAAAATCTATGTATGAAAGGATCTTGCTGAATGATTCTTCAATTTCCTGTTTTGTAAACGAAGAGCTGGATTCTTCAACCTCAGGAACTTTCATTTCTTTCATTGCATTAGTCAGCATCCCTGCCTCCGTATCGAAAGTTTCAGGTTCTTTTTGATATAAATCTTTAAAGTGAAGCAGAATTTTCATCCAATCATTTTTTCTAAAATAAGTCCCGGCATACACCGGTCTGCCATCCGGCAGAGCGATTACATTCAAAGGCCAGCCACCCCGTCCCGTTAAAAGATAAGCAGCATCCATATAAATTTGGTCTATGTCCGGTCTCTCTTCTCTATCAACTTTAATTGACACATAATAATCATTCATCAATTGTGCTACTGATGTATCTTCAAAAGATTCGTGTTCCATCACGTGGCACCAGTGGCAAGCAGCGTAACCAATGCTTATAATAAGAAGTTTATTCTCAGCTTTGGCTTTTTCTAGAGCTTCATTTCCCCAGGGATACCAATTCACAGGATTATTCGCGTGCTGAAGAAGATATGGACTACTTTCATTTGCTAATTTATTTTTGAATTTCATATGATTATCCTCTTGTGCATTACAGCTTATTATTAATGTAAATAAAAAAAGAGATATGAAAATCCCTTTTGACAACATTTTTTTCATCTTCTATTGTAAAACAAATGATTAGAATTTAAGTTCAAGCTCAATCGGGCAATGATCGGAACCCATCACGGAAGAATGTATAGAAGCAGATTTAATATTGCTTTTTAGGTTTTCACTTGCATAAAAATAATCAATACGCCATCCAACATTTCTTTCACGAGCACGTGTAACCATATCCCACCACGTATAGTTTTCAGGCTTCTGGTTGAACATTCTGAATGTATCCATAAATCCCGCTGCAAGAAATTTATCAATCCATTCTCTTTCCTCAGGCAGAAAACCGGAAGTTTGCGAATTTTCTTTCGGCCGGGCAAGATCTATTTCTTTGTGTGCAGTATTTACATCACCGCAAACAACAACTTTTTTTTCCTGCTTCAGAAGTTTTTTGCAATGTTTCAGGAATGCATCATAAAAATCTATTTTGTATTGAAGCCTTTCTCCAGAAGCTTTTCCATTCGGGAAATAAATATTAAAAAGAATGAAATCTTCAAATTCTGTAATGATGAATCTTCCTTCGCTGTCAAACTTTTTTATTCCTAGTCCTTGCTGAACATTTTTTGGTTTGAGCTTAGTATAAGTAACTACTCCGCTGTAACCTTTCTTTTCTGCAGAAGAAAAACAAGATTCGTAGCCATCAACATTTTTTAACTCGTCAACAAGCTGATCGGGATGAGCTTTGGTTTCCTGAAGACAAAGCATATCTGGATTTTCTTTTTCGAACCAATCCAACAATCCTTTTTTATGGCTAGCACGGATTCCATTAACATTCCAGGAAATAAGACGAAGACTTTTTTTAGGCATGAGCATTCCCATTTAATTTATTTCTATTACAATTAACCTGCTATCAATCTCCAAATCTGAGTTACAAAAAAAGTTACTACTAATCCCATTACAATCGGCAGAAAAGTTGAAACCAAAGTCCACTTCATGCTTTTAGTTTCTTTGTAGATTGTATAGATAGTTGTAGAACATGGATTATGCAATAAACTAAAA
>JAOTUT010000256.1 GCA_029863735.1 Ignavibacteria bacterium | reverse complement strand
GGTTTATTTTATTGATAATCTTACGGGTTGGATAAGTGAGATGAGCACGCTTCAAACAGACTCAAAATTATATAAAACTATGGATGGTGGTTATAGCTGGACTTTACAATATTCTTCTTCTGAAAATATATTTATGGTTGAATTTGTTAATCAAGATGTGGGGTGGGCAATTTCAGGTAAAAATGCAATGGAGACTAATTATGGAACTATATTAAAAACAACTAACGGTGGGAGTGATTGGGATGTGCAGTTAGACGCTCAAGGACCTGCCTTTGTAGCATTAGAAATTATTGACTTAAACTCTGTTTGGGTAATTGGAGATATGAGATCATCAGGATTTGGACCATCAACTGTAGTGTACCGAACTACTAATGGAGGAGATAATTGGGACGCATATACAGAATTTTGGAGTGAGGCTTTTAAATCGATCTGCTTTTCTGAAAGTATGTATGGTTGGCTTGTGGGTGATGGTTGGGAAGAAGGATTAATCTTTGCGACAACAGACGGTGGTGATAATTGGTTCGGGCAATTAAGTAATGTGCCATTAGGCTTGAATAAAGTTTGCTTTACTGATAATAATATTGGATATACGGTAGGAGATAATGGAATAATTATAAAAACTACTGACAGTGGTGGTGAGTGGGATTTACTCACACGAGGAACTTTCAATAAATTGAATTCAGTTTATTTTATTGATAATAATACTGGATGGACTACGGGAGGTGAGAGCATTATATTGAAAACAACAAATAGCGGTCAAGATTGGAATGAACAATTTAGACTAGCAGAAGGCAGTTTTATGACTTCCATTTTCTTTATTGACGAGAATAGAGGTTGGGTAGTAGGGGGAGAATGGGGTTCCTCATTTAATACCAAAGTCTTAAAAACTACAAATGGGGGTATTGATTGGATTGGACAGAGTTGGGAAGGTGATCATCTAACTTCGGTAATTTTTATTGATCAACTAACTGGTTGGGCGACTGAAGATTTAGGTAAAATTCTGAAAACTACTGATGGTGGTGGATATTGGAATGAGGTTTATGATATTGGTAATTATTTGGGTTCAACATTTTTTATTGATCCTAATTTAGGATGGGCTGCTGGTGAAGGAATATATAATACAACAGATGGGGGTAGTAATTGGATCCAACAATCATCTGCTGTAGTTCATTCTATATTCTTCATTGATTCAAATTATGGCTGGGCTGCGGGAAGAGAAGAAAATAATAACGACGTTCCAGAATTGTATCGTACAACAAATGGTGGTATTGAGTGGATTGATACGAATGTCTTACCTCCCCTCGGTTGGGGGGTATGGGGATGGTTATCTTCAGTTTATTTTTCCGATATGAATAATGGTTGGGTAGTTGGTACAATGGGAAGACCCTATAATTATTATAATGGTCCAATACCAAAAAATATTCAGTTAATACTCCATACTACCAACGGAGGTGAAAGTTGGACTGAACAATCATTGATGACACATAATTCATTGCATTCGGTTTTTTTTACTGATAATAATATTGGATGGATTGTTGGAGAAGGTGGAACAATATTACATACAACTAATGGCGGGGTTTCATTTGTAGAAGAACAAGAAATAAATGAATTACCGATGACTTACAACTTAAGCAATAACTTCCCCAATCCTTTCAATCCAAGTACAAAAATAAAATACTCGGTTCCACAATCATCAATTGTAATGATTAAAGTGTTTGATATACTCGGTAATGAAATTGAAACACTAGTTAATGAAGATAAATCTACCGGCACTTATGAGATAACCTGGTATGCAGAGCAATTACCAAGCGGAGTTTATTTCTATCGACTTAAAGCTAGTGATTTTATAGAAACGAAAAAGATGTTGCTGTTAAAATAAGAACTGAAAAACAGATTTTCGGGGGAGCTTCTGCTCCCCTTTTTTATATCCTACAATATCACCACGGATAATTACTTTATTTTTATTGTGCTATTACTTAAACCTCTTTATGTTTGAATAAAGACTTAATATATTAATACGGATTGCAAATGCTAGGGACTATTAACAAAAATAAATCGTTACTGAAGACGAAGATTTTTCTTCCAATAATTTTCATATCAGCTTTTCTTTTTTTAGGGTGGGGGTATGTCGGACACGGCATAATAAATTATAGAACAATTCTTTCTGCTCTACCCGAAATGGAATTTTTCAATACATGGGCGGATTCACTTGAAGCGCACGCATCGGATGCAGATGCAAGAAAATCCTGGGATCCGGATGAAGGTCCGAAGCATTATATCGATATTGATAATTACCCGGAATTCATTGCAACTGGAACTATTCCACAAAACTTCGATTCGTTAGTAGCAATTCACGGTTTATCATTTGTAATGGATCAGGGAATTCTTCCGTGGGCAATATTAAAAACCGCCGATTCCATTCAAGCTGCTTTTGAAATTAATGATATGCACAAGGCAATGCTGCTGGCTGCAGATCTTGGTCATTACATAGCAGACGGACATATGCCTTTACATATAACAAGAAATTATAATGGTCAGTATACAAATCAGACCGGTGTTCATTCCCGCTATGAATCGAGTTTAATAGGAGATTTTCAATCTCAGATAATTTACGATGGAGACAGTCTGCAGTACATAGAAAATTTATCCGATTTTGTTTTCAATATGATATATGAAAATTATCAGTACGTCGATTCAGTTTTATATGCTGACTCAGTTGCGAATGCGTATGCTGGTAACCATAACAGCTCTACATATTACAATAAGTTCTGGGAAATCGCTAAAAACTTTACGATAGATTTATTCAAGAATGCTTCTTACAGGATAGCCTGTGTAATATATACTGAATGGATAGATGCGGGTGGCTTGACAGATATTTCTGAGAATAAGAATGAATTACCATCAGCTTTCAGTTTATCACAGAACTACCCGAATCCATTTAATCCATCAACAATAATTCGTTATACAATTCCAGCCGTCACTCTTCGACAAGCTCAGAGTGACATCAAAGTTTCACTTAAAGTTTACGATCTTCTGGGAAGTGAGATAGCTACTCTTGTTAATGAAGAGAAACTTGTCGGCGAATACGAAGTTGAGTTTATCGCAACTAGTCTGCCAAGTGGAATTTATTTTTATCAACTGAATGCTGGTTCATTTGTTGAAACTAAAAAAATGATTTTATTGAAATAAGAAAAGATCTTTTTCCCCTCCTGCCTGAGAGCTTGTCCCGAACTTGTTTCGGGAAGGGGATTAAGGGGAGGTGGGAGATTCTCACCACCCTGTCACTAAAGTGACACCCCTCCTCACAAGTGAGGAGGGGATAAACAATATTACTTCAAGAATTTCTCATACCACCTTCTTCTCATTTCATCAACTTCTTTGCGGTGCTTTTTCATAAAGTGATCACCGCCTTCAAGCATAACAAGTCGGAAAGGAATTTTTAATTCAAGCAGCTTGTACGAAAGATCAAGTGAATCGTGAGGCAAGACTCTTTCATCATCAGTTCCATGAATAATCAATATCGGGGTGTTTTTGGAAAGTTTCTCCGGGAATTTTACAATCGAGCGACTTTC
Organism: Ignavibacteria bacterium; assembly: GCA_029863735.1. The sequence continues at coordinate 217 of JAOTUT010000256.1, read as the reverse complement.
GCTTTTTTCGTAAAATTCATTCTCCTTATATTTTCCCAAAGTAACTTCATACAACCTTCTCATAAAAGGACTTTCATCAGAACTGCAACGAAGATTAGCAATTCCTCCATTGACAATTGCACATTTAAACCCGCCTGTCGGATATACAGGAAAATTAGTTCTTGTTAAAGCAAGATAAGTCATCATTCCACCGCGGCTCCATCCTTCAATTCCCCAT
>JAOTUT010000255.1 GCA_029863735.1 Ignavibacteria bacterium | reverse complement strand
GAGATTATCAAATTCTATTTTGTCTAACGCCCGAACAGAATCACATAAACTTTCCCAGCATTCTCTTGCTGATATTTTATCGGTCAGCAGGTCCTCAACAATTTTATTTACAACGTCTTCAGCCAGAAATTTTTTGAAGATCTCCTCTCCGACATCATTTTTAGTTATTGTCCCATCAAAGTCTAAAAATATTTTGAATCTCTTCTTTGTCAATTATCTAATTAAAATCAGGATAATAATTTTGAGATGATATACTTGTCTTTTGCTATTGTTGGAGTTACCTGAATTTATAGGTAAAATATTTTCGCGATTAGTTTATTAAGCAACGACTTTTATATCTTCGTTAAAACGTACACTTACCAACTTAGAAACTCCTTCTTCCTGCATAGTCACTCCGTAAAGAGTATCTGCTGCTTCCATTGTGCGTTTGTTATGAGTAACAACAATAAACTGGGTATTCTGACTGAATTCTTTTATCAGCCGCGTAAACCTGTCAACATTAGCATCATCAAGCGGAGCATCAATTTCATCTAGAATACAGAAGGGACTCGGCTTTACGAGGTAAATAGCAAAAAGCAAAGCGATAGCAGTTAAAGTTTTTTCTCCTCCAGACAACAACTCAATTGAGGTGGGACGTTTGCCTTTCGGCTTGGCTATGATCTCAATCTTTCCTTCAAGAGGTTCGGCACCTTCTTCCAATCTCAAGTCAGCTTCATCACCCGGATCAAACAGAGACCTGAATACTCGTATAAAGTTTTCCCTGATCTGATTAAATGTTTCGGCAAACTTCGCCTGGGCTGTTTGATTAATTTCTTCGATTGTTTTAAGAATATCTTTTTCAGAATCAACTAAATCATCACGCTGCTTATTCAGAAATTCAAGTCTTTCTCTTTCCTCTTCGAATTCAGAATACGCAAGCAAGTTTATCGGGCCAAGATTGCGAATTTTTTGACGAAGATCGTGAACTTCAGTCTTATGAATTTCAAAATCAAAAGACACATTATCATCAAATTTCTTCCGCTCAATTTTTATGGAATACTCTTCATTTATATGCTCAAGCAGATTATTCTTTTTAATTTCATACTCACTTAGCTTTATTTCAAGATCTCTGTTAGCATCGAGCAAATTATCTTTCTCGACTCTAATCTGATTTATTGCAGTTTCGATCGAAGAACCTTCCGATCTCAAGGCTTCATATTCTTTTTCAACTTTTTCAAGTTCTTCATGCAGAGTTTGCTTGTTGTTATCAAGCCCTGTGACTTCTTTTGCCTGTTCAAAAACTTTGTTGTCAATCTCAAAAATTTCTTTCCGGGCAAACTCTATATCATCTTTCCTCGATAAAATGGAGTTATTGATGTTTTTAATATTTTCTTCGGATTGGTTTATTGTGTTCTGTAGATTTCTTGCTTCACCAAGTTTTCTTTCCAGACTAACTTTTATTTCATTCTTTTCCGCAACCAACTGGTTAAAATGCATTTCAGCTTTTCTATTTTCTTTTTCGAGAATATCTAATTGTGATTCTGCGCGTAACTTTTGCTCCTGCAGGCCGGTTAGTTGTTCACTTATTATATTCTTTTCGTTATCAAGTTTGTTAGATTCAGCTGCGATATCCTGAATCAGCTGGTGCGTTTTTTCAGTCTCATCATTTGCTTTTTTCTTTTCATACTCAAACTGCGAAATTTGCTTTTCAATATTGGCAAGATCATTGACAAGCATTCTTCCCTTATCGGAAAGCACTTTAAGATCAATCCTGCTTATCAAAGATTCGTATTCTAAAATTTTGTCGGAAAGCTCATCAAGCTCTTTTTGATTAGAAGGAATTTCTTTTTTTATTTCGAGGAGAAGCTGTCTTTTACCGAACAATGATTCATCAACAAGCGGTGAGCCGCTTTCAATTAGCCCCGATCCTTCAACCAGATCACCATCAAGTGTAACAAATCTGAAATCTGGATGCTTGATCGATAAAGCAATCGTCGAATCCAAATCATCTACAATTGCCGTTTTACTTAGCAGTTTATCGAAGAAATGTTTCCATTCACCTTCTGCCTGAACTGCTGAAGATGCCCATAATTTGAATGAACTGTGCGACTCAATTTTCCTTTTCTGTCTGTTTGATAAATATTTTTTCAGCAATCCAAGCAAGCCTGAACCATCATCACCATTCTGCTTCAGGTAAAAAGATGCTCTGCCAAGATTATTATTTTTAAGATGTTCAATTCCCTTTTTCAACTCTTCAATAGATGAGATAAGAATATCATTAACATTATTTCTTAAAGCCGCCTCAACTGCGCGGCGAAGCTCTTCGGATGAATTGCCTGCGTTGGCGAGCAGAATAACTTTGCCATTTGCCCAGTTCGTTAATTCGAGTAGAGATTTGGTCCCCTGCGAAACACCTTCCAGATTATCAACAAGATTCTGAATGAAAGCAACTTTGTCATTCAAACTTGTCAGAATACTTTTAAGCTCAAGTTCCCTTGCTCTAAATTCATTTAATTGCTGCTCAAGTTTTTCTTTCTCCTGAACTTTTCTCGCATAATTATCTTCTGCTTCGTTTAGTTGTGAGGAAACTCCCTCTTTATCTTCCTTTAAGCTTTCTATGAATCCAACAGTCTTTGAAACATCGCTTGTAAGATTGAGAATGCGGCAGTTAAGTTTGTTTATCTGGTTGTTTCTTTCCTCGGCTATTCTTGTAATATTGAGAAGTTCATTTTCCTTATCACTTACCTGCTTCAAACCAGAGACAATATCTTCTGAATGTTTTTTAACCTCAGCTCTTTTTTCTTCAAGCCATTGCGTTGCTTTTTCAATTTTTACTTTAAGATCATCCTTAATTTCTCTGCTCTTTTCTATCTCCGCAATAAAATCTATTGTACTGGAAGCAGCCTGTTCAATACCCTTTTTTGTAGCTTCAAGACGGTCATTTAGCTCGGTTATTTCTTCTTCATATTTGGTGATATTAGAATTAACAGATTTTTGTCTCTCCTTTGAAACGGAAATATCACTGCGTATTAAATAAATACTTTCCGTCAACTTATTTACATCAACTCGTTTTGACCTGAGTTCACTTTCATAATTCCCAAGCCTGTTTTTAATATTATCAAGCTTTTCCAAAAGCGAAGACATTTCATCTTCATACTGTTTTTTATTCCTGTTATTTTCAACTTTGTTAAGGATGATCTCCTCTGTTTTATCCAGGAACCAGGAATACTCTCTTTCCGCAAGTTCAAGTTCAATTTCTTTTAGTCTTGATGTCAGCTGAGTATATCTGTCAGCTTTCTTTGCCTGCCTTTCCAGACTTGCAACATTTTTTGCAACTTCACTTACAATATCATTTACCCTTGTCAGATCGATCATTACTTCATCAAGCTTACGAATTGCGAGTCTTCTTCTTAATTTGTATTTATTAACCCCGGCAGCTTCTTCAAACATAGTTCTGCGTTCTTCGGCTTTACTGCTGAGTATTGTCTCTACCATTTTTAGTTCGATAACAGAGTAGGCATTTGCACCTATTCCGGTATCCATAAAAAGGTTTGTTATGTCTTTCAGCCGACATATATTTTTATTGAGCAGATATTCGCTTTCACCTGAACGAAAAATTCTTCTTGTGATTGTGACATCTGTGTATTCTGTAGGAAGGATCCCTTTTGTGTTTTCAATAGTTAACGAAACTTCAGACATACCCATAGGTTTACGGCTGGAAGTACCATTGAAGATAACATTTTCCATTTTATCACTGCGTAAAGTGCTGGTACGCTGCTCACCGAGACACCATCGGATTGCGTCTACAATGTTGGTTTTGCCGCAGCCGTTTGG
>JAOTUT010000254.1 GCA_029863735.1 Ignavibacteria bacterium | reverse complement strand
ACAGGTGGAATAAAAACATTTCAGACTAATCCCGGCAACTTACCCGATTTATTTAAAGGTTCAAGCGTAACCATATTTGGAAGATATAGCGGAAGCGGCAGTTCCGATATAAAATTAAGTGGAACGATAAAAGGTGAACGAAAATCTTTTTATTTAAAAGCAGATTTAAGAAATGATAACGACGAGTATGATTTTATTCCTCCATTATGGGCTTCCAGAAGAATAGGTTACTTACTGGATCAGATTAGATTGAATGGTGAAGACAAAGAATTGGTTGATGAAATAACTCAGCTAGCTCGCGAACACGGAATTGTAACTCCTTATACCAGCTATTTAATAATGGAAGACGAAGAAATCAGATTGCGAAGAAACGAACTTGTTGATGATTTCCAGACTCTCTCGCCTGCACCAGAATTGAGAAGAGAAGTTGAAGGTGATTTTGATGCGATGAAACAAAAAAGTGGTGACAGAAGCGTAACTGCCAGCGAAGAAATACAGGACTTGAATGGTGCTAGTAATTACGCAGAAACGAAGCAAGGTTCAGGTAGAATGAATTATAAGGATAGTGAAGGCAACGAAATGAACCTAACTCAACAGGTAAAAAATATTCAAGGCAGAGCTGTTTACCAGAGTGGTAAGTTTTGGGTTGATTCAGAATTACAAAATCAGAAAACTAAAAATCAAAAAAGAATTCAGTTTAACTCTGATGAGTATTTCAAATTGCTCAATGATAAACCGGAGACGTCACAGTTTCTGGCACTTGGGCAGAATGTTAGATTTTATTATAATAACACTGTTTATGAGATTTATGAATAAAAAGCGCTGTGTCATCACGGTCCCACCTTAGCGGGAAAAGTGATCTTAAAAAGATTGCTTCACTTTGTTCGTAATGACAACCTGAATATCTTCCCCCCCCCTTTCCATATATTTACCGTAAACAATTTAATAATTTATGCCTGACATTTCCTCCATCGTTCAAATAATTCAATTAATGCTTGCACCGGGACTGATGATCTCAGCGTGCGGCTTACTTTTACTTGGAATGAATAACAAATATTCATTGGTTGTAAACAGAATCCGACTGTTGAATGAAGAAAGAAGACGCTCACTTCGTAAACTTGATGATAAGGAATTTAGTCTGCAGGAAAATGTACGTTTTGAAAGCATCAGTAAACAACTTGAAAGACTTACATTCAGAGTAAGACTTGTAAGAAACGCAGTCCTCTCTTATACAATAGCTGTTGCGTTGTTTGTTCTTACTTCTCTACTAATTGGTTTTGGCTATCTGTTGGACATTACCAGATTAAATAGTTTCATAACCATTTTATTCCTTATGGGTATGCTTTCAGTTTTGTCGGGAGTAGTTTTTGCTGCTTATGAAACTTTTAAAGGATACGAAATCGTAAAGTTTGAAGTTGAGAGCGAGGAATAACCTGTCATTGTCATCACGGGCGAAGCGAAGTGATCTTGAAAGTAGATTGCTTCACTTCGTTCGCAATGACATAAAAGCTAAATTATTTCTTCGATTCATCCGGTGGCGGTGGAACAACAATCTTTTTGGGTGGATTACTCTTCAACTCTTCTAATAAAACTTCGACAGCTTTTTCGAGGGAAGGATCTTCTCCTTTAGCAACCAAATCTGCACGATCAAGAACTTCGATATCAGGATAAACGCCTTCATTCTCAACCGCCCAGTTTCCATCGGTATCCAAAAATCTGAACACTGGTATATTAATTAAGCCACCATCCATTAATCCCGGATTGCCAGAGTAACCAATCAATCCACCCCAGGTTCTTGTTCCAATTAACTTTCCGAGATTCCTCTCTCTGAAGTAATAGGGAAATGCATCACCACCTGAACTTGAGTAGCCGTTAATAAGACAAGCTTTCGGACCTTCAAGTACATAACCAGGTACAGGAACAGGTTCGATGTTGCGTCGCACCCAATAGTTCAAGATTTTCCTGTCAAGAAGTTCAATCATTCTATCCGGTACTAAACCGCCACCATTATAACGGTCATCAATAATAATTGCATCTTTTTTTGTTTGCGGATAAAAATATTTGAAGAGTTCCCTGTTGCCTTCAAAAGCGGTATTGGGAATGTGGATGTAACCTATTCTTCCACCGGATAGTTCATCCACCATTTTCATTCTTGATTCAACCCAATCGAGATAACGAAGGTTGGTTTCACTTTTGACAGGTTTAACTTTTTCTTCACGGGCACCCTCTCTGGAAGGTTTATTGTTTACGAGGAGTGTAACGATAACATCAGCTTTGTTTTCAAGGTATTTGTAAGGATTTTCACTCGTTTTTACTTCTTGCCCATCAATAGCAATAATGAAATCGCCAACGTTTACATTGACACTGTATTCTGTTAAAGGAGAATGAAAATCGGAATGCCAGTTTTCTCCCGGGAATATTTTTGTGATTTTATAATAACCTGATGGATCAGCTTCAAGTTCACAGCCAAGCAGACCGCCTTCTTTTCTTTCGACTCTCTCAAAATCACCCCAATTAACATAGACGTGACCAGCATTCAATTCGCCGCCAACCTCACCTAAAACATAGTCAAGATCCATCCGTGTGGAAACAAAAGGAATTAACTGCCCGTACTTTTCTTTCATTTTATTCCAATCAACTCCGTGCATATTAGCATCATAAAACCAATCACGTAATATCCGCCAACCATCAACATAAATTTCTGGCCATTCTTCCTTTGGAAATATTTTCATATCCAGTTTACTTAAGTCAAGTCTGCCATCGGTATTTTTTTGATTTTCTTTTACGTCTACTATTCCGTATTCACCACGCATTGCATAAATTATTTTCTTTCCATCTGCTGAAACAACATAATTTCCAACTCCATCAAGAACAGTAACTTCTTTTTCATCTTTAGCATTAAAATATTTCAACTTTGATCCGGTATCATCCCTGAAAATATATAACACACCATTTTCTGTTGCCTGTAAAGAATTATAATTACCAGACCCACCAGGTAAAACCACAATTCTGTTATCAAAATTTTTGGAGTCAATATTTACAGTTACTTCGCCATCATCATTATTTTCTTTCTCACCATTGATCGATTCATCATTTATTTTTTCATCATCACTTTTAGGTTGGAACAAAGCTGGAATTGTGTTATTGAGTGCAGCAACATAAACTCTGGTTGGATTTGTATAGATATAATTGAATTCCCAGCTGCTGAACTTCAAATTAAAATCACGATTTGAAAAGAAGTAAAGATATTTTCCGTCTTTGCTGAATACCGGATTGAATTCACTTGTGAGATCACTTGTCAACTGAGTTACTTCTTTCTTATCAAGTGAATAAACCCAGACAGAACTCATCCTCGATTCACCAATTTTTGAATATGTCAACCATTTGCTGTCGGGTGACCATTGGTAATCAGTTATATCACTAAAATTACTTTGATCAACTTCAATTGTATTTCCAGTATTTACATCGACATACCAAAGCTTTTCATTCTTATCTGAGAACACAAGCTTTTTACTATCTGGTGACCAGACCGGAGCGAATCTCCAGATACTTCCGTTATCTGTAATTTGTTTTTCTTCCCCACTACCATCACTCATTTTCATAAAGAGTTCGTATTCTCCAGTACGATCAGAAAGATATGCGACCCATTTTCCATCCGGTGACCAAACGGGATCTATTTCTCTAATCCCCTGCGATTGTGTTATGTTTACTATTTCACCATTCTCAGCAGGAACAGTAAATACATCGCCTCGTGCTTCTAACAATGCTCTTTTACCAGTTGGAGAAATCTCAAACCAATTGATCTGATTTTTAATATTTTTTATGTAAGGCA
>JAOTUT010000253.1 GCA_029863735.1 Ignavibacteria bacterium | reverse complement strand
AAGACTCCAATATCATCCACATACCAGCCGTCTCTTGTAACTCCACCATCAGTTCTTAATCTGAAACGAATTTTAAATTGAGAGCTGATATAATTTGCCAGGCTGATATCTTCTTTAACCCAATTACTTTTTGAACCATCATAAACCGGTTCTCCCGTCGGCTGAAAACTTCCTTCTCCCGGTTCAGTGTATTGTCCTTCGAGTGCAATCCACGTTAAACCGTTATTAGTGGATACCTGCATCTGTCCGTAATCCCAGTTACTTTCTATATCAAACTTAGTCTGGAATCGTAACCTTGGATTTGTAAACCCAGTAAGATCGATAGGATTAGTTAGTGTCATCGTAACAGTAGCATTATTTACATAGTTACCATTTTTGCTGTCGGTATAAGAATTTGGAGATGAATAAAATGATTTATAAGTCGAATCCCACTGCGGACTTGATGTTGGAGTTTTTGTTATTGTCCAATATGTTGTGGGATCATTCGAATCATCTTCAAAAATAAATAATGGGAATCCAATAATTACCGTTGTGGTATCACTCGAAATAATGTCTCCATTTATTCTGGTAGTAAGAACTATGGGGATTTCTTCTTCAAGCGGAGCTGAATTTGAAATAACAAATAACAGCGGTTGTGAAATTGTTACAGAACTTCTTGCCTGTATCGAATCAAGAGATGCTGAGCCAATACTAATTGTAACATGCTGACTTGGAGAAGTTAATTCAAAAGTAAGATTGTATGCAGTTGCTAAACCTTTATTCCTAAACTCTGGCAGAAGTCCAATCACATCCCCGGGAAGAAAAAATTCTTTACTGAAGTTAGGATCGATAAGCTGAACATATTCCCCCGCCACAAATGAATGATACATATTCGACTTAACATTCAATTGTGCAATTGGAAATATCTGGCTTTGAGATGGCCAGAATGAAGGTCCTATTTCTATTGTGTATCCAAATGTTTTATTCTTTACTACTTGTTCACCGTACATCCAATCACGTACACTCCCGTTAGACGGATAACCAAGAAGCTGTGGTCCCGTTCCATAGGCATAACCATTATAAGCCCCCATATCACCGGCGAACTCCCTATATGTGAGTGAGTCCGGTGTTTCCTCATCTATATATCCCCACGGATACAGATAATAGTTACCGTAAGAATGCATATTAAAATGTGTTCCATAGTTCTTCAAAATGGCTAAATCTCTTATAGCCTGAGCTTCCGGTTCAGAAAAAGCGGAGAGTCCTCTGTATGTACTTGCGCAAGGATCAGGACTCGATCCAATATTATCATGACCCCACTTGTAACTGAAGTTTCTGTTAAGATCGATCCCAAAACATCCACCACCGTTGTCTCTGCGATTTTTTCTCCAGTTGCCACCGCCATTTGGTTCTATTTGTCGATTATATTCATAACCATCAGGATTAAAACAAGGAACACAATAAATTTCCCTGTTATTAACAAGATAGGTTGCTTCCGAATCCGTTCCATAGTTCTCCAGCAGATACCACATAAAGTACATATGTGTTGCCATTGATTGGGGTTCGCGAGCATGGACAAGTGCATCAAAGCCAACCGATGGTTCATCCTCACTGAGACTTGGATTATCAGATATTTTTACAGCCCAGATTGTTCTACCCTCAACGCTGGTACCTATAGAAAATTTTTGTGTGATAAGATTTGGATACAGCGAAAACATTTCATCAAGATCGGCTTCAATCTCAGCGAGTGTATAGTAACCACCCATTGAACCGAAGTCAAATCCAGTTACTCCAAAATCTATCTGACTTTCCATTTTTATAAATTCTTTTTCAGCCTCGGATGGTATTGGAAGCGATTTGTAATAAGCTTTCCAGTCATCTATAAGGATTTCATAATTAAGTCCTACGTTGGTTATCGCCTGGAATTCATTTTCATCAACGAAAAGAATTAGACCTCCCTCTTTATCAAGGATAGAATGCTCAAAATCAAGAGCAAGAGAAAATGCTTTTTCCTGATCGATATTATTATTAATGAATAACTTGATCTGTTTAACATTTTGCGAAAAAATAGAAACCGCAAATAAGATTAGCATCGAAAGTAGATATTTCATATTAACACCATAAATATTATTATTGACAAAAATAATTTTTAATTAAATTATACTTTAAGAGTTTCGCCTTCTGTCTTAGCAATAGTTACTGTACCACACGAGTCACTCCACACGTTTACAGCAGTTCTGCACATATCAAGAAAAGGGTCAACAGCAAGAATTAATCCTACACCTTCTAATGGTAAACCGACTGCAGTTAGGATTACTGATATCATAACCAGTCCAGCCATCGGAATTCCGGCTGCACCAATTGAAGCAAGCAATGCAGTAAAAACAATTATCGCCTGCTGTATTACTGTCATCTCAATTCCATATGCCTGTGCAATAAACATAGCCGCAACACATTCGTAAAGCGCTGTTCCATCCATATTTATTGTTGCACCAAGAGGCAGAACAAAACTCGAAATCTTGTTTGAAACTCCGGAATTGCTTTCAATCGCATCGATAGTCAAAGGAAGAGTGGCAGACGAAGACCTTGTTGAAAAAGCTGTCAGCAATGGAGTTGTCATCGCTTTAAATTGCTTCCAGGGATTCACCCTCCCTATTGAACGAATTATTAATGGCAGTGTAATCGTCGAATGAATAATTAAACCGATTAAAACCGTAACAAAATATTTACTTAAGCTTCCCAAAACTGCCCCAAGATTTTCTCTCTGCTCAGCTACTACCCCTACCACAATTCCAAGAATGCCAAGGGGAGTAAACCGGATAATAAAGTGAGTAAGTTTCATCATTACTTCAAAGCCGGAGTTAAACAAGGTTGTTAAAAAATCTTTCTGCTTTGAATCAAGTCTTGTTATGAAAAAGCCGAAAAGAATTGAGAAGAAAATTATTGCGAGAATATCAAATGAAACCAGCGATTCAAAAATATTTGTGGGAACCATTCTTAAAACAATGTCCCACAAATCTCCTGATGCTGCTGCCAGTTCTGGCACTTCTTTCTTCAAACCAAGGTCTGCGCCAACACCTGGTTGAATTAGATTAACTAAAAAGAGACCGGTTACAATGGCAAATAAACTTGTACTTATATAATAAGTGAAGGTCTTTAGTCCGAGCCTGCCGAGGTTTTGTGCATCTCCAATGCTGGTTACACCAGATACAATTGAAGTTAAAATTAAAGGCACAATGATCATCCTTAATGCCCTGAGGAATAAATCACCCATCCAGGTAACAAGGTAGGCATAGTCTGGCAGGATCAATCCATAAAAAATAGCAATGAAGAGAGCTATTAAAATCTGCCAGTGTAGTTTTATTTTTAGCATAAATAGATAAAATTATTATAGAATTTCTGCCAATATTTCATCACAAACAGCGTATCCTTTAGAAGTGAGTTTTATTATTCCATTATTGATTATTACAAAATTCTGATTCTTCAACAATTCAAAATAAGGATATTTCTTTTTTAGCCAGTCCATACTTTCCTTTCCAAACCGATTTTCGAACAATTTCGTATTTAATCCCGAACTTCTTAGTTCAAGCATTATGTATTCATTTATTCCCTTTTCGGGACTGATTGTTTCTGAGCCCGCAACAGCTTTTCCGGATTGCTCAATTTTATCAATGTACATTTTAAGACTTGAAAAATTCCACCATCGTTTACCATCAATAAATGAATGAGCAGAAGTTCCGAAGCCAAAATAATCTGTGTAATGCCAGTAAGCGTTGTTGTGAATGCATTCGAAACCGGGCTTAGCAAAATTAGAAACTTCATATTGATAAAAAGCATTTGAGGTAATAAAATTAATCGT
>JAOTUT010000252.1 GCA_029863735.1 Ignavibacteria bacterium | reverse complement strand
AATATTGCGGTAGAATGCTAATCCATTTACAGTGAGACCTTATAATTAAAAGTTATTTTGTTGTTGCAGATCAAATAATAAATTGAAAATTATTTTATAGGAGGAATAATGAAAACTATATCTTATGTCATTTTCTTTTTATTCATTATTACATCGACAATACTATCACAGGGGATGCCGGAAGTTATCTGGAGTATACAGGGAAATTCTTCTTCAATAAATGCAGTTTCAGTTTCCGCTGATGGTAATAAGATTTTATCATCAGATTATAATACCGTAAAAGCGTGGGACAGGTTAACACATTCATTACTTAACACCTATGAAGATCAATCCAACACATTAATTTCATCAACTATTTCTTCCGATGGTAATTTGTTTACAGCAGGTTATGTGGTTGGCGTTTATCCTAATCCAAACCTAGGAGAGTCTTCTGTGCTTGATATTAACACAAATAATGTGCTTTACACAGTGCCCGGTTGTTTTACAACTTTTACAGAAGATAATAGTATAATTGCCGCTGCAGGCGGAGGAGTATACCGGGATGTTAATGCACATCTTACTGCTAACGGCTCTCAGCTCTTTTCAATTTATACCGGTAATTATAATAATGATATTGCAGTATCGCCTTCCGGCAATTTAATTGCCGTTGCAACTTCGGCGAACGTAATTAAAATCTATAACTCTCAAAGCGGCACGCTTGTACAAACTTTAACAGGCCACACAAATGATGTTAGAACGGTTGCATTTTCTCCGGATGGTTCACTCATCGCCTCGGGCGCCGGAGGCTGGGATACCTCAGGTGAATCTTCAATAAAAATATGGGACGCAGCAAGTGGCAATTTAATAGTAACACTCGAGGGACATGGTTACTGGGTTGACTGCCTTGCATTTTCTTTCGATGGATCTTATTTGATTTCATCAGGAAGAGACGGACTTTATCCCAACATCAATCCTAAAATAATTTTATGGAATACTTCAGATTGGAGTCTGAATAGGTTTTATGATGAAGGACTTGCCAACAGTGTTCGTTCTTTATTTGCAGTTCCGTATACAAATCAATTCGTCTTTGGTAATACTTTAGGAGAATTGACGTTAGCCCAGCTACCGGCTGTTATTCCTGTTGAACTCACTTCATTCACTGCAGATGCTAATGGAAATGATGTGATTCTTTCCTGGCAGACAGCTACCGAAACAAACAACTCAGGTTTTGATATTCTACGTGAAGTTTATCCCGCAAATGGCAGGGCTCAAAATAACAATTGGAATAAAATCGGATTTATTGAAGGGCACGGAACCACAACACAGGAAAACAATTATTCTTATGCAGATAAAAATTTAGGTCCGGGACGTTATTCATACAGGCTTGTTCAGATAGATTTTGATGGCACAAGAACTGAATCAGAAGAAGTGAATGTTGAAATTGAAAATCAACTGACCGAGTATTCTTTAATGCAGAATTATCCTAATCCATTTAATCCGTCAACAATTATTCAATTCTCAATCCCTGAAAGTGGGAATATAAAATTAGAAGTTTATAACTCTCTGGGTTCAGAAGTAGCTTCTTTGTTAAATGATTATCAAGAAGCAGGAAATTATAAAATTACCTTCGATGCTTCCGATTTAAGCAGTGGAATATATTATTATAGATTAACTTCGAACGGTTTCAATGAGATAAAGAAGATGATTTTGCTGAAGTAGAATAAAAAACAATATTTCTTTATCTCTGGTCTCAGAAAAGAGGTGAAAGGTGTTTTTAGATACTCGAGATAATTCTATGATGTATTTATAAAATGCTACAATTATATTAGCATTAATTTCAAGGAGTAATAATGAAAAAATCTTTTTTTATCCTGCCAATTATTTTAATTCTTTTAACCAATTTTAACTATGGCCAACCAATCGGTGTCAGTCTTTTATGGGAAAAAGCCGTGGATGTAAACACTTTGAAATTTACTCACGATGGTAATTTATTAATAACCGGCGGTTCAAATAATAATTGCTATCCTTATACTTGCGGACAAATAAGGACCTGGGATGTTGCTGATAGCACCCTGTTACATACATTTGAAAACAACAATATTGGTTTAACAAATGATATTGATATATCTTCTGACGGTCAGACTTTTATTACCGGACATGGAAGTGTTTATTGCTCTGCATTTAATGGTTGTATAGCTGACCGAATCGGACAATTCCGGTTCAATATTAATGGTTCACAAATTAATTCCGTCATTGATCCGGGAGGTATAATATATTCAATAGCATATTCTCCTGATGAAACAATTATAGCCGCAGGTACAGGATATAACAATACGGGAGAAATTCGTATTTATGATTCTAATTTTAATTTGTTAAACGTTTTACCCGGTCATGGTTTAGAAACTAATAGCTTAGTATTTACGAACGATGGTCAATACCTGATATCCGGCGGATCAGATGGTAATATAAAATTCTGGGATTATAATAATGGAACGCTCGTTACAACTCTACAGCATGGAACGTATCTGAATGGCGGGAGTAATATAAAACTTGCAATATCTCCGGATGGTCAATATCTGGCAAGTTCAGGTAATGGTGATAACATCACTGTAAAGATTTGGAAAGTATCCGATGGATCGCTTGTACATACATTTAATGTAAATAATGAATACATTGGTTCCGGAAACGTTGAATTTTCACCAAACGGATTTTATCTGGCTAACGGGCTTACTCTCTCTGGTTCAGGTGGACTTGGCTGGTATGGTTTAATCAGATTTTATGAAGTTTCCTCAGGTGATCTGGTAAGAGAGTATATCGATTCAGTCGGAAGCCCGACAACAGGTGGTATAAGGGATATTGCATTTTCAGCCACGGGAAACAATTACTTTGCTTATGGAACAGGTTATCGAATCACCGGCAAATTGCGCCTTGCGCTCACAGATCTTGATCTTGTATTAGACCCAACTATTCCAGTAGAATTATCGTCATTTACTGCCGCTGTAGATAATAATAATGTTACTCTAAACTGGCAAACGGCAACAGAGAAGAACAACTCTGGTTTTGAGATTCTTCGCTCTGCTGAGAATGACAATAATTGGAATCAAATAGGCTTTATTGAAGGACACGGAACAACAACTGAATCTAAATCATATTCATTTGCAGATATAAATCTTGAACCGGGAAGTTATTCATACAAATTGGTTCAGATAGATTTTGATGGAACACGCAATGAATCAGAAATAGTAAACGTAGAGATAGGTTCACAACCAACAGAATATTCCTTGTCACAGAATTATCCAAATCCATTTAATCCATCAACAACTATACAATACACAATTCCTCAAAGTGGGAATGTAAGACTGATAGTTTATAATTCCCTGGGAGGAGAAGTAGCAACATTAGTGAATGAGTATAAAGAAAGTGGAAATTATAAAATTAACTTCGATGCCTCCAATTTAAGCAGTGGAATATATTACTACAGATTAGCATCGAACAGTTTCAATGAGATAAAGAAGATGATTCTGCTGAAGTGAATTGTATTCTTAAAGCAATAAGTTTAAAAGATAAACAATGCCTCCCGTTTTAGGGGAGGCATTATTAATTAATGGTTAGTTAACTCTGGTAATAGTAAGTTTAGCAACAGGTTCATCCCATCCATAAACCTCTGGGGCAAGATCACCGGTTCCTGAAATACCCGGATGAAAGCGGATTTTTTCATTAGTAGAATTCCCTTCAAAAGGATTGCCACAGCAAGGCCCCGGTATGTGTGCCGTCAGTTCAGTATTCTCCTCAGAACCTGCATCATAAGTCCGGAGATAATATGTTTTGGTTCCTGTTTGCGGCAACTGAAGCTTATCCGTACCG
>JAOTUT010000251.1 GCA_029863735.1 Ignavibacteria bacterium | reverse complement strand
TGGAGGCAAAATGATTAGTCCAAGATATCACAGAGAAATTCCTCAGCGCTACCGCTTAGAAGCCAGTAAATGCAAAGGATGTGGAAATGTTAGCTTTCCACCGCGATTAGTTTGTCCTGAATGTGGGAAGGATGAATTTGAAACTATAAGACTAAACGATGAAGGCAAGCTTCTTACGTACACTATAATTAGAGTTGCGTCAGATAAATTTTTTGGAACTACACCATTCGCTGTTGGAATACTTGAGTTAAAGGATGGTGTTAAACTAACAGCACAAATTGCTGACGTTAATTTTGACCAGCTCAAGATTGGACAGAAAGTAAAATTGGTTTTCAGAAAGATTCAGGATGAAGGAAAATCAGGTTTGCACTGTTATGGTTATAAAGCAATATTGATTTGATTCTTAGAATGATATGCCATATCTCATAGAGATATGGCATTCAAATATCCTTTCATACTTACATCATTTCTTAATAAATTACCTGCGGGATTTTAGTTTATCATTAAATAAAATAGAGCAAACAATTAAAGATGCCGAAATGAATTCGGCATAAAGTAATGGTAATATGAAAAATAAAATACGAATAGCTTCCAGTCAGGGGTTTTGGGGAGATTTAATTGATGCGCCATATCATCAGGTAACTAAAATTTATCCTGAATATATTTCAGGATCTTTGGAAAAAGAATTAACTAGTTTTCAAATAAAGTCTAAAGATGCTGAAACAAGCCTGCCTGCCTGCCGGCAGGTTCAGCATTAAGAAGAATAATATTATGAAGAATAAAATTAGAATTGCTTCCGGTCAGGGGTTTTGGGGAGATTTAATTGATGCGCCGTATCATCAGGTAACAAAAGGAGATATAGATTATCTCGTAATGGATTACCTTGCTGAAGTTACTATGTCTATTCTGCAGAAACAGAAGAACAGAAATCCAAATCTTGGTTATGCAATAGATTTGATAGACTTGATGAAGAAGATTATTCCTATCACTACCAACAAAGGAATAAAGATTATTACAAACGGCGGTGGTGTAAACCCTATTGCCTGCGCAGACGCCATTCTTGAAGTAGCAATGAAACTGGATATAGGAAAACTTGATGTAGCAGTTGTATTGGGAGATGATATTAAAGACTGTCTCGATGAGATTATTCAGAAGGGTTGTGATCTCAATAATATGGAAACTGGAGAACCAATTGTTAAAGTTAAAGATAAGTTGCTAAGTGCAAATGTTTATTTCGGTGCTATGCCAATTGTTGAAGCACTCAAACGAGGTGCAGATATTGTAATCACAGGAAGAACAACCGATACTGGATTAACACTTGCACCAATGATTTATGAGTTTGGTTGGAAGCAAAGCGATTATGATTTGATGGCAGCAGGAACTGTAGCAGGTCATATTTTAGAGTGCGGAGCACAGTCAACAGGTGGAAATTTTTTAGGTGATTGGGAATCAATTGAAAATTTTGCTGAGATAGGTTTTCCAATTGCTGAAGCTTATCCAAATGGTGAAATAATAATCACAAAACACGAAAACACCGGAGGCATTGTTACATTCGACACGGTTGCAGAACAATTAGTTTATGAAATAGGTGATCCAAAAGAATATATTACACCGGATTGTGTTGCAGACTTTAGTTCCATAAAACTTGAACAGGTTGGAAAGGACAGAGTAAAAGTCTATAATGTAAAAGGAAAACCTGAGACCGAGTTCTATAAAGTATCTTGTTCTTATAAAAGTGGCTATAGTGCAACAGGGACATTAACTTATTCCTGGCCGCAGGCACTCACCAAAGCAAGAAAAGCAGACAGAATACTTCGCAAGAGATTACAAAACCTTGGACTTCAATTCGATGAGATACGTTCAGAGTTTGTCGGATATAATGCGACTCACGAAAATCTGGCTCCTGAAATTGATGAAGATAAAATAAATGAAATTGTATTACGTTTTTCTGTGAGAGCTCAAGACAGAAACACAGTAAATAGATTCGGACAGGAAATTGCTCCGTTAATTCTTACCGGTCCGCCTAGTGTAACGGGATTTGCTAGCGGCAGACCAAAACCGAAAGATGTTGTTGCTTATTGGCCGGCGTTAATTCCTAAGAATTTAGTAACACCTAAAGTAAAAATATTGGAGTTAAAATAATTAATCCTGAACAAGACTGTCTTGCAGGATTGGTTCAGGATCTTAGGAGGTATGAAAAATCATTTCGTTTACATATTATCAAGCAAAAACAAAGTTTTATATGTAGGAATGACTAAGGTCTTAGCCCGAAGAATATATGAACATAAAGAGGGATTAGTTGAAGGTTTTACTAAAAAATACAATGTAAATATTCTTGTCTATTATGAATCTCAACCTGATTTGGAGAGCGCTGTTAAAAGAGAAAAGCAACTAAAAAATTGGCATAGAGAATGGAAAATTAATTTAATTGAATCGAAGAATAAAGAATGGAAAGACCTGTATCCGGAAATATCAGATCCACTTAAACTAATTTATTCATAAAAATAATTTATCCTGAACTCGTTTCAGGATCTGTTTACAGATTTACAAATAATTATTACTAACGTAGAAAGATGCTGAAATGAATTCAGCATAAATGAGAGAAAATGAATATAAAACTAAGAGCTATAGCACACGGTAGAAGCGGTGATAAAGGTGATGCAGCCAACATCGGAATTATTGCTAATGATCAAAAAGGATACGATATAATTGCAAAACATCTTACTGCTGAAAAAGTAAAAAAGCATTTTGAAGGTATTTGTCACGGTAAAGTTGAACGATACGAAATGCCTAATATCAGAGCATTGAATTTTTTACTCCACAATACTCTGGGTGGAGGAGGAACAGTTTCACTTAAACATGATGCGCAAGGAAAAACACTTGCGGCTGCTCTTTTGAGAATAGAATTGGAGATTTAAGGTTCATAAACTTTTACTTACACTTGAACGAGGAATTATGTACGAAGAAGAACTGAAAGAACTAAAAACCTACCAGAAAAGAGTTGAAAATCTTCGGGGGTATCTTTGATGTTGATAAAAAAATATCAAAGGTAGAGGAGCTACGTGCAAAATCAGGTGAACCTTCCTTCTGGAATGACCAGATAGCCGCACAAAAAGTACTTCAGGAAATAAAATCTCTCGAACAGTGGATAAATCTTTATAAAGAAGTAGATAAAAAAGTCAATGATGTTAAGGACACAATTGAGCTTTCAGCAATGGAGGAAGATGAATCTTATTATGATGAATTAAGGAAAGAATTAGATTCATTGCTCTCTGCAATTGAAGATACTGAGTTCAAAAATATGTTGAGTGGAAAGGACGACGATAAAAATTGTCTACTTGCAATTCACTCAGGTGCAGGAGGAACCGAAGCGCAGGACTGGGCTGATATGCTTTTACGAATGTATTTGCGTTGGGGTGAGCACAATGGGTATAAGATGACTCTGGTTGATATGTTGGAAGGAGATGGAGCTGGAATTAAATCTGCAGAAATCGAAGTTACAGGTGAGTTCGCTTATGGTTATCTGAAGGCTGAAAATGGTGTCCATCGCCTAGTTCGAATTTCTCCATTTGATTCTAATAAAAGAAGACATACTTCATTTGCCTCTGTGTTTGTTATTCCCGAGATTGATGATACAATTGAGATAGAAATTAATCCCGCAGATCTTAGAATAGATACTTATCGTGCTGGCGGTAAAGGCGGACAGAATGTTAACAAGGTGGAAACCGCAATCAGGATTACTCATATTCCAACGAAAACAGTTGCAGCCTGCCAAAGTGAAAGATCACAAATTCAGAATAAAACCACAGCAATGAAACTACTTAAATCAAAACTTTATCAGCTTGAGCTTGAAAAACAGCAGG
>JAOTUT010000249.1 GCA_029863735.1 Ignavibacteria bacterium | reverse complement strand
TCATAATAATAGCAACTATACCGCCTGCTAATCTTAAGAAAAATACTGTGCCGTTTATTTCATCAATTTGATCGGGGTATTTTATGGTTTCCCGGGTAGTAATTGATTCGAGCCCCAATGAGCTGAAGGAAGCGAAGAGCCAGAAAAAACTAAGTACGTAGCTATATAAACCAAAATCCTTTGGTCCGAGATATCTTACAACAAAAATGGTAACAACAAAAGAAATAAGTATGCGTACAATTCTTTCTAAGAAGAGCCAGGAAGTGTTGGCTAAATATTTTTTGAATGAATTTGAAGAGAAATCGATCTTCGTATTAATTTTTCCCTGCGTTTCACTCAACTTTCTTTTTTCCTGTGATTATTTTTCTGAGATTAAATATAATGCCCACGACCAGTCCAAGCATAATTATAGAACTGAAAGTAAGCGAGAGATATTTAGAAATAATAAATGACTCCGGCAGATAGGTGAATTCTACTTTATGATTTCCTTTTGGAACTACAATTCCACGGAAAGCATGATTTGCCCGGTAAATTTTTGTTTCCTTTCCATCAATAAAAACTTTCCATCCTGTGTGGACCGTAAACAGCTTGTAGTCAGTCTCTCCTGACATATAAGTATCACCTATAAACAAAAAATTATTTCCGCTTGCATTTACATCAAGTTGAACATTTTCATCTTTAAACTTTTCTATTTTCACGAATGCAGTACTGTCCGGTGCTTCAATTCCATTTATTTCTTCATCTGTGAAAGCAATGTCTCCAGGATCGAATTGTCCATCCTTAACCATATTAATAATTTCTAAATCTGATTTTTTAGCAACCTGATTAACAAAGTAAGCACGAGGCAAGGCATTTCTATTCAAGTAAACAAAAGTTTTTTCGCCTGAATAGATAAGCTGTAATTCAGGAGAGTTTACTTCCTTATCTAATATTATATATTTAACATTTAGCATTCGCCAGAATATTGGGTTTGCAGGTGAACCAAGTATATCATAATAATCCTGTATGGCTCGTGGCTTAATTCCTGAATAGCCGTAAATATCATACATTAAAAAGTAAGCAAGGTAATTTGAATTTTGATTTAATGAACCAATCGAGCCATCCTGTTTTAGGTTCAATACTCTGTAGACTGATTTATCACCAGTATTTTCAATTGCCTGGATGTAATCAGGCTTATTAAACAATTGTTCGATGTTGGAATTTTCACTAAAAGTTTCTCCCCGGTAATTAATTCTGAAAAGATCAATCACTACTAAAACTATAATTGCGATGATCATCAGGTCAGCACTTAATTTTCTCTTCACAAATGCAAAAGCCAGTCCGAAGGTTGCAGCAGAAAAAAAGAAAGCAAGCCGGATATCTGAAAGAAACATATCTCCCATATAGTCGTGAATTGCCTGAAGTCTTGCACCTTTTTGAGGATCACTTGCTACTCTTGCTATAAACCATTCTTTAATTGGTGAACTGAGAAGCAAAGTCAAAATAAAAATGCCGGTCAGGACAAAAAAAGTATTCCGGATAATTTTTGAAAGTTTCTCATCAGGATATTCCTTTAAAGAAATAATTTTAATTAATCCTAATCCCGCAAGAATCGGAAAACTTAGTTGAACAAGCACAAGTATCATCGAAGGAACTCTGAACTTGTCGAAGAACGGAAAGTAATTGAACATCAAATCATATAGGGGTGGGAAAGTTCTTCCAAAAGAAATCAGTAAAGCAATTACGGAAAGAATTGTAAAAAATCTTACTAATGGATTCTTCCAGTTTACTATCATCGAAAAAACAGCGAGGAAGAAAATAATTACACCCATATACATTGCAACATCAACAAAAGGCATCTGCCCGAAATAAGTGTTTACTTCAACCGGTTGATTTTGTGAAAGCGGTCCCTGGTAAGTTGATTTTCCAAATCCATAGTACGAAGGAATGATAAAAGTTAAAACTTCTCCGGGAGAAAAAGACCAGTTTGTTGCGTACTGGTAAAAATCTGATTCTGATTGTTTTGTCGGACCAGTTTCTTTCTCCAGAATGCTCTCTGTTCCTCGAGTTGAGAAGGGCGTGTATTCATACACCTGAGTTAAGTTATCCGATTGTATCAGCAAACCGACAACTACAGCTAAGACAAAAACAGCCATAGATTTTAAAAGTTGAGTTGAGAGAAATTTATCTTTTAATCTTAAAGATCTCAGGAAAAAATATATGAAATAAATCAACACTGAAAAGAAAATGTAAAATATTATCTGAACGTGCCAGCCGAGAAACATTACATCCATAAAGAAGATAAGAAGAAAAATTTCCAGCCACTTAATACGTTTTTGAAAATTAAAAAGCAGCAGAAATAGCACAGGGAAAACCCATAAAGCAGTAAGTTTAGTCACATGACCAATAAATAAAAATACAATCATCCCGGTACTAAATGAAACAGCTAGTCCAACCAATAAGCTTACCAGCTTATTTTTAGTCTGCAAATAAAAAAATGTGAACATCGTATAAGCAAGCGCCAACAGATAAAATGTCCATTTAGCATAATCAACAATGAATGGACTGCTGAAAATATCCCTAACGCTATTAACTGTTACGTAGACCAGATTGAACCATTTGGAGCCCACTGCAAGAGCATAAGCGGGCATACCACCAAATACGTACGGATTCCAGAGAGTGTAATCACCAGTATGATTTTCGACATAAGTTCTGGAACTCTGGCTTGTAATTATATCGCCTGATTGAAAAGTCATGTCGCCAAAATAGAGTGGAGAAAAGAAAAATAGAAAGAGAGCAAGAATCACAATTATAAATACAGGAATATGAAATTTCTCCGGAATGTATTTACTTAAGTTGAATGTTGAAAAAAAAGTTGCTTTTCCTTCTTTGGATGATTTTATTGATTTGGTAGTTTTTTTTGTAGCCATATAATTCTAAATAATATTATTCTTTTTTTGCTATGTAGTTAATTCCTGATCCGGTTTTACTATCAGTGGTAAAATCAAGGTTCATCATAATTAAAGTAAATGGAAACGTTAACAGATAATATAAAGGTAAAATTACAAGAAACAGTTTAGAAATATTCAGTAGAATCATTGGATATTTTATGCCAAGCCGCCAAGCTTTATCTCCCCAGAATCCATAAGTATATCTCGATTTATAAGTTGAGAAACCTAGTGGATGAAGTTTTGATTCAAGTTCTTCTTTTGAGTAACCGTCTCTTGCATGTTCTCCGATAAAACTTTCTTCTTCATCTTGATGAACATCACTTCCGCCATAAATTGAAGGTGAGTTGATTAAAAGATATCCTCCCTCTTTCAATGCAGAATAAAAATTTTTGAAAACTTTTGTATCTTCAGCAATATGTTCCATCACATCGACGCAAACAATCAAATCAAATTTGTTTTGATGACTGATGGAAGTTAAGTCTTCAACTGCAAAAGAAACATCTTTGATTTCTTTTTGATTGAAAAAATTTCTGCAGTCATTAATCCAATCCTCTTTAACATCAACTGAAAAAATATTGCAAGGAACTAATTTTTTCGACATAAAATATGTGTATTGCCCAAAACCAGAACCGGCATCGTAAATATTAATATTGGAGTTAGCAAACTCTTTCCTGATTCCTCTCAATTCTCGCCTGACATACAAGGAACGTAAAAACATTAAATCTAGTGTTTTGTAGAATAGAATTCTAAGGAAAGGAAACTTTCGGATTGTATTAGCAAAAATATTCTTTATTGGATCGTAGTACATTTTATTGATGGATGATGGAATATGGGAAATGGAAGATGTTATAAAAAATCATTCGAAAAATTTGTGGTTCAAGTTAAATGAATTCTGGCGGGAGATATCTATAAACCATCTTGTTAAAAATCGATGT
>JAOTUT010000250.1 GCA_029863735.1 Ignavibacteria bacterium | reverse complement strand
CGAGAATTTCCGGTGAGTTTGCAAGTGCCAGAGTAATATTTTCAAGAGAAAGATTGTTCACGAATCAATGACTAAAAACTGATTTTATAATTACAATCTAAAATTATCTCTTTTAAAAAAGAAATAAAACAAAAAGTTTTATTAATAATTTTAATTTGAATGGAAGGTTGACTTCCCCACAAAAATTGTTTGGGATAGAGAAGCATCATCAAACCATGCTTCGGAATTTTGCGAGGAGTGAATGATGAAAGATGTTGAATCCTGAAACGCTTTAACTTCAATAAACTTAAGGTCGTTAGTAGTTATATTTAATGAATACGTTGGTGTAGCAGTAGAATTAATTTTTACATCATCAATGAAACTGTCATTGGAAAGGTTAGCAAGTCTGTTCAAGTAATTTACTGTTTTCAATGAATCTGTTGGTCTGCCATTCAATAACCAGTTGTTTCCACTTTTTACAATTTGAAAAGAACTATCAGATGGATAAACAAACTGAATCTGTTGCCAGTTGTTTAGATCAGATTTGATAACCGTTCCATCTCTGAAAATATTTGCACCTTGATTAAAAGTCATATCAAGAAATCCATCAACTTCATAAACATCTTTATCGTAATATAATCTTACAAAGGTATTCATAGTTCTAGGCTGCTGAAATGAAAACCGGCCAATTACCAGATCCAAAGTTAATTTTGAATCCTGGAACACTTTTACTCTTGAACCAGTACTGTCAACCTGAAGCTCACTCCATTTTTTTTCGTCTCTGGCTGCAAGTCTCTTTGGTTTTATTGCAAGCAGTTGAGCAAATAAACTACTCATTCGTTCGTCTGCAACTTTTGCAGTGCCGCCGGATGGTAATGTAACACGCCATCCCTCATTGTCTTTATATAATTTAACTTCTTTATGACTTTGTGATTTCGGATAAATAAGAATTTCTGTAATTAAAGTTGTGTCAACATCAACCAGCACATCCCTGAAAGTCCTTTCATTCTTTCCCCCTTGAAAGATGAAAATCAGAAACCCAATGACGGCAAGTATACCAAATATTATAGCAAGATTTTTATTGTTCATTTTTCAGAGACGATATCAGTTGACATTAATTCGTTTCTTTTTTTCCTTTTTAACTGAAACCTGAATACACCGTATATAATTATCAAAGCGATTGGTAAAAGGAAATTCAGGTATTTTAATAAAGTTTTTGTCCCGTCTTCAAGTGAAGCATCAAGAGGACGAGAACTTACTCCTTTCGTTCTCAATTCAATTAATCCAGTATCATCTGATAACCAATCAATTGCATTTGACATAAAGCTTACATTATCCTCACTAAGCTGCTGTGCATTTTCGCCTTCCCCGTTTACTGCAAAATCTCCATCACTGAAGACAACCATTTTGTATCCGGATGTACCGGGAACATTTCCTTCAACAAGTAACGCAACTGGCAATGACGATAAAGCAAAATCACTTAACGTCCACTGCTTCATCACATCAAATTGAATTGGAGCATTCTGTACTCCTGATTTTTCTGATGTCACTGCGAGTGGAATCATTATGACAGAAGTATCCATAGATGAAACTCTAATCGGACTGGCAAAAATCAATACTACTGATTCAAGTCCATCAGTGATTGCATTTTCAGTAAAATTTGTAATCACAGGAATGTATGGAAATTGAACAGGGGTATTCATCATAAAATTTCCCTGCTGCTGACGAACCATAACATTTGTGCAACTTGCATCAATTATAAAGTTCTCTTCTACTTCAATCCCTCTCTGCTTTAACCAGGTTTCAAATCCGGTAAAAATTTTATTACCCATTCCTGTACTTAAATCACCATTGACAGTATTAAGAGCAACGAGAAGCCTTCCTCCCCTTTTAAGAAAGTCATCAAGATACTTAAAATGAAGTTGCGGGACAGTATCCTTTGGGGCAATAACAACCAGGGTTTTATATTAAGTGGAACACCAGATGTATCACTAAAAGTAACTTGTTCGATAGAGTATAAAATTGAAAGCTGGTTGTATAATTGCGAAATAGAACTTAACGATGCTTCACCATGTCCCTGCAAAAGTGCAATCGTTGGTTTATCTGTTACAGCTAATTTTTTAATATTTGTTGAAAGTGAATACTCCATTGCAGCACCCGGCTGAATAAACGGAATTACTTCTTTTCTATCTCCCATCTGAACTATCGCACCAAGATAAGCCCGCTGCTGCTTCATTTGATCCCGTTCACGGACATTTATCATAATAGGCTGAATACCACTTTGCTGAGCTTTCATTTCGCTTTCCTGAGACTCACTTGGGTTGATGAATTCATATACAATCAATCCATCGGAATAGCTTGAATATTCCACAAGCATATCTCGGAAATCCTGACGAACCTGTTCTATATTCGGTGGTAAATCTTCAGAGAAATATGCACTAATGGTAACTGGTTCACCAAGTTGAGCAAGTATGTCTTTCGTTGCTTTGCTGAGAGTATATCTCTGGTCTGCCGTATAATCAATTCTGAAGAAAAATCTTGAAGCAATTATATTGAGAAGAAGAACTATTCCTAAAACCAGCAGTATTGATGTTTGAACTTTTTTTCTAGTAAGCATAACTAAGTCTCACTCAACTATATTTCTTTTTGATAAAGAAGTTTGTGCTAACATCAGTCCGAGAGCAGTTATTGATAAGAAATAAATTAGATCACGTGAATCAATAACCCCTCTTGAAATTGCTTCAAAGTGAGTTGACATACTTAAGAAATTGAATATTTGACCAGCTGTACCAGTAAAACTGTCGGCTAGAACATTAAATATTATCAGGAAAAATACTCCAATAAAAAGAGCAAGTAGAAATGAAACAATTTGGTTATTAGTAATACTGCTCGCGAATAATCCGATAGCAATATAAGCCATACTCATTAGTATCATTCCTAAATATCCACACCAGACTGCACCGTGATCAATCGGACCTAAAGTCCAAACAGTGATATAATATGGCAACGTTAAGGCAAGAGCAACTAAAATCAGAATAAGACAAGCAATAAACTTTCCAAGAATAACCTGCCAATCAGAAACAGCTTTTGTAAGAAGTAATTCAATTGTACCGCTTCTTTTTTCCTCGGCCAGCATTCTCATCGTTAAAGCGGGAATGAAAAAAAATAAAGTAAAGTACGCTATAGAAAAGAATGGCTGAAGAGTTGCCTGACCAATTAAAAATATATCAGAGCCAAAAAGCCAGGTGAAAAATCCACCGATACCAAGAAATACAACAATAAAGATGTAGGATACCAGCGAATCGAAAAATGAATTGAACTCTCTTTTTGAAATTACCCAGATAGCGTGCATAACTAATTCGTAGTTAATTCTCTGAAAATGTCTTCTAGTTTTGTTTCGATTGGAGTCATCTCAGTTAAGATCCAGTTATTTATTACACAAAGTTTAAAAATATCTTTCCGCGAATTTTGATTTTCTTTACTAGTCACTAAAAATGAATCTGATGATTCTTTTACGAAATCAACAATAGCAACAGAATCAAGTCCATTCAATGCTGTAACAACATTATCCTTATTTTCAAAATCTCTTATTTGCACTTTAACCATTTCCTCTCCTCTTGCTCGTTTACGAAGCATATCTGAAGTTCCGTCTGCAACTATTTTTCCTTTATTAATAATTAATATTCTGTCACAGGTCGCCTCAACTTCAGGAAGTATATGAGTGCTTAGTATTACAGTTTTCTGCTTACCTATTTCTTTTATTAATTTCCTTATCTCAACAATCTGGTTTGGATCAAGTCCTGAAGTTGGCTCATCTAAAATTAATATTTCGGGATCGTGTATCATTGCCTGTGCTAATCCGACTCGCTGCCTGAAACCTTTTGAC
>JAOTUT010000248.1 GCA_029863735.1 Ignavibacteria bacterium | reverse complement strand
CGAGACTTATGTACAAATATGGATTTTCTTTAGCGAGATTTTCAAGAAATTTTTCCATATCGGCAAGACCTTCAAGTTCAGAACCGATTCCGAAGCTCATATTGATTATACATAGAGTTTCTGTCTCTTTGGAAACTTTATCAGCATAGAGATAAGCTTTTTTCATACTTTCAGTAACTGTTGCGCCACCTGAAAATAAATTATTCCCTAATTTCATACTCATCATTTTAGCGCCGGGAGCGATTCCGTTAAAATCAATTCCTCCGATTTGGTATCCACCAGCGATTCCGGCAACGTGGGTTCCGTGTGAGCCATCATCATAATGGAATGAAACAATCCCGACAGACGCCGGGTCTTCTGAATTTTCTTCTGGAAGAACATTTAAGCCCATTGTAAGTGGAGGAAGATCGCCCAGATATTCAAATGCAAAGGCATCTTGTTTATCTCTGTAGTTTCTTAAAGGTTTATCATCAGAAATATCACCATTGCCATTTAAATCCAGATACACAACCCAGTCCGCCGCGGCGGATTCGCCACCTTCGCTTGTTTCAAAAACCACCATAACATAAACATCTTCCATATCACCATCGCCATTGAGATCGCCGGTACCAGAGTCTGAATTCATTAAACGAATCTCATCAAAGCCACCGATGTAATAGTTATTATCTGCCGGTGAATATTCAAGTGAAGAAGATGCAATGACAGTGTAATTCTCTTCGTCATCTTTAAAAATTGTTTTGCCTTCATCTGTTTCAACATCTGCTTCAAATAGCTGAACATCTCCCTGGTGTGTGAAATCCTGAACGTCAATAAACTTTGTTTCTCCGGTTGATGTTTGCTTAAGCCCATCAACACCAATATCTACACCGGTATCAAGAATAATTATTATTGTTCCTCTGCCGTCGTATTCCGGGTGAAGGGTTAAGAATTCTTCAACACCTGTATCATTTAATGATAAAAATGTCTGCCCAATTTCCTGGGAGTAAAGCGAGATAGCTGTAATGAGAAAGAGCGCGATAACTTTAATAGTTTTCATTATAATCTCTGTTTATGAAATGAATAATGTTAAAGAGTTGATTGACATTTCGATTTTTTGACAATATGAGTTTGATGTGACTGATGATGAAAATTCTGCAAAAAACATAATCAAATTTAATAAAGTTGTGAGAATTAACCTTCGAATAATAGAGTCCATTTATCAGGATTTAACTAATTTTATTACATGAAAAAAACGCTTTTCATAGTTTCAACTCCAATCGGGAATTACGAGGACATAACTCTCAGGTCATTAAGAATCCTTAAAGAAGCAGATTTTATTATCTGCGAAGAATTTAAAGAAGCAAGAAGACTGCTTTCAAAATATAAAATTGAAAAACAACTGTTTGAACTGAACGAACACAATGAGAACGAAGCCTCAAATGAAATTCTTATAATGCTTTTAGAAGGAAAATCCGCAGCACTCATTTCTGATTGCGGAACACCGCTTTTTTCTGATCCCGGGCATTTACTTGTTGACCTTGCCATTCAAAATAAAATTGATGTTGTTCCTGTACCTGGCGTAAGTTCTTTACTTACAGCTTTGGTCGGCAGTGGCTTGGATTTTGAAAAATTCTACTACTATGGCTGGCTTTCTCCTAAAAAGGATATCCGCAGAAAACAGTTGCTGGATTTGAAGAAACGAAAAGAAACAATTGTTTTGATGGACACTCCTTACCGCTTAAAAACATTAATGGAAGATATTGTAAAGATTCTTGGAGCAAATATTCCCTGCGTTCTTGCATTTGAGATTACAAAGGAAAGAGAAAAGTTCTACCGTGGCAATGCTGGCAACATTCTAAATCACGTAGAAAGGGAAAATCTAAAAGGGGAGTTTGTGTTGACGATTGGTAAAAAATAGATTATTTACTTCGCAATGTCAGAAGCCAGGTTAATGAGTATTTTCAAGAAGATTTATCCAAATACACCCTTAATAAATAGGATAAGGGTTAATAGGAAAAGCTTTCGCACATCATAGAAAAAAATAAAAACCGATACCAATTAAAAGGTCTTAAATGGGGTTAGTTTCGTTTCGGGAGTTTGCGATTTACTCTTCTCACTATTGGGATAAAATTATTTTCTAATTTTTTAATACTTACCGCTTACTAACAGTTGATTGTTTATAATATGTTGTATGTATAAGTTGGATTTTAAGAAATTTAATTGTTTGTTTCGCATTAATAGGGCTAACTAAAAATGAATATTCCGAATATTCCTTCTGATAATCTTTATAAATATATAGCTCTTTCTTCCCTAACTGTTCTTATTATTTCAACAATTTATTTTTACAATAAGGAAATGGACATTGAGAAAGACACTTACCTAATGAATAATGAGCTTAAAGAAATTGAAACAAATACTAAATTGCTTCAATTAGAACAAGATTTTTTAGTGAGCAGTTTTAACAATGTACTTACACAATTATATGGAGAGGAGCAATTAGTATTATTAGATTCAAGTTGGTCTGATACGGGGAGAATATCCCATCTTCTGCTTGAACTAAATAAAAAATTGTCAGATGAGAAAAAATATGAGGCTAAAACTGAATTGAAAAAAACAAAAAAAGACCTGCTAAGCATAAGAATGAATGCAGAGAAACTTCTATTAGCAACAAAAATATTGGAAAATAGAACAAAAGAAATTGCAGTTAAAGAATTAGAAAAAGATAGATTAAAAATGGGATACTTCTTAATATTACCTGTTTTACTAATTGCCATATTCGTGGGTTTTTATTTATAGTACATAAGGGTGCAAAAACATCAAGATAGAATTTTAAAATTTCAAGCAACGACTTTAGACCCTTAACCGAACAAAGATTAATAATTTTTAGATTCTTAAAATTGATGGATTTAAGGGAATCTGTAAATAAGCTTCAAATTAATTAGGTTTAGAGGGGGCTGTATTTGTTTCAGGAAAATTCGTTTTCTTCTATATCACTACTGGAATAAAATAGTCGTCTGTTTTTATTTGCCAACATTTCACATTTAACAAGTTACTTGCTTCTCATATATATTATAATTAACATTAAAATGGAAATTGTTTCTACCCCTTAGGAGAAACGTGTAGAATACCGTTACTCTTATCTTCCTTCTAGAATGTTGTGCTTCCCCCAAGGCGATAGATACTGAAATGTAAATATTCTGAAAATATTATTTGGAGGGATATATGAATGAATTAGCTGCACTAATATTAATCTTTTCCCTTTTAAGCTTACAAGTCTATGCTCAAGAGAGTGATTTTTGGGGTGCTGATACATCTGAACAAATAAGAATCTACGCTATTAGTTTTTCTACCTCTGATAACGGATGGGCTGAATCATTCTTTGGTGATGTTCTGAAGACTACAGATGGCGGCCAAACCTGGTAAGCAGTGAATAAAGACCAACAGAAAGAATACAGAGCAGTTATTAAAACAGATGTGGGAAATGGTTGGACTGCTGATATTTTTTGTGCAGTAATGAAAAGCACAGATGGGGGTGAAAATTGGAAGCCATATCCTAAAAATCTAGAGGAGCATTTTTGCCAGGTCTATTTTAAGGATGAAAACACTGGTTGGAAGGTCGCAGAAGAATTTTTGGGAAAAGTAATAGCTACTATTAAAAATTCAATGCAGGAAGGTGATTGTGAATCAAAGAGTGGCATCATCCATAAATGTAGAGAATATTATAGCGATATAGATGAAGGCTGGACTTTAGGTTGGTGCTATAAAAACTTGGTTAGTAAATAGTGAACATAACACTGGAAACAGATTTATCAGATGCTTGACATAAACAAAAGCAATGCTGTTTCTTAAAAGATATTCTTAGAAAATCAATAGAATGTTACCCACACCAGATTAT